>NZ_MKXT01000060.1:0-3912 GCF_001913985.1 Corynebacterium sp. S5S1 | reverse complement strand
GGGCCAATATATGCTTTTGGAGCATATATTTTCCGCAAACGCGGAGTTCAGAGCATGAAAATCAACGATTCCGGACACACATTTTGTCGCTTAACCCCCGCCGTCTATCGTGGATCTTATGGAACTTCGCGCAACCCAGGAATCTGACCGCACCTACCTCGCCCGCCTCAATTTCCTTACCGATACTTTCGGTGACGAGCACGGCGAGCTTTCCCCCGACTTCGCCGATGATTTTTCCTTCTACGTGGAAAATTGGGAGCCCAATCAGGGCGGCTTCATCGCATGGGAGGAGTTCGTCCCGGCCGGCGGCGTGTGGCTCAATTGGGGCACGGAGGACAATCACGGCTTTGGCTTTGTCGAACCCGCCATTCCGGAGCTCGCCATCGCGGTCGAGGCCCGCTATAAGGGCCAAGGCATTGCCACCGCGCTTATCGACGCCGCCATTTCCCTCGCCCAAACCCTGCGCACCCCTGGCATCTCGCTAGCCGTCCACCCCGATAATCCCCGCGCCAAGGGTCTCTATGAGCACCTCGGATTCGAGCACGTGGGCAGCCACGAGGATCACTATGTGATGGTCAAGCGCTTCTAAAGCGAACGCAGGCGGGCGTGGGTGACGTAAATCGGCTCGTTATCCACGGCCGTCTTAAATTCTTCGGTCAGGCCAGCCATAACTGCCTCACGCGCCTCTTCACGAGTGCCGTGAAAACTCACAACCTCGCCATCCATCGCGGCCTCGCCGCGCTTGCGAACTACAACGAATTCCGCGCCCTCCGGCGCCGCAACTTCCTTGTCTGCGGAGGTAAAGGGATCACTGTAGCGAGCATTGGCGGTCATGGTTGGTCTCCTGATGTTTTCGCGGGACAGTAATGATTCCCCATTCACTGTACTGAAAGTTTCTCCTCGCGACCTTGCATACTTCCACCCTCTTCTTTCGCTGTTCACGATTTTCGTCCATCTAAACCGGCACAACCGTCGACGGAAACCACGGTTTGTATGGACGAAAGTTGCGATCACAGCCAATTCGACCCCTGAACCCCACCACGTAGAAAAAGTCCGGCCCCTCCGAAGAGGAAGCCGGACTACATGCTGTGGAGCATAGGAGAATCGAACTCCTGACCTTCTGCTTGCAAAGCAGATGCTCTACCAATTGAGCTAATGCCCCAGTGCCTAGATACCTTACTACCGCAGCCGAAGTAACTACAAACCGCTCCCAACCTGAACCGCTCAAATCACTTTGGCCACTTTAGGCATGTCCTGTCACTTCCGTAACACGCAGGCGCTAGGGTCATGGGCACATCGTGTCCACTTTCCCTCATCCTTAGGAAAACCATGCGTCGCATTTTCACCTCCGCCCTCACCGTGCTCGTCGCCGCTGCCGTTCCAGCGACCGCTAACGCACAGTTGCCGCAGATTCCACAGCTGCCTGTGTCCTCCAGCTCGAATATCCAAGACGAAATCAACCATCGCATCGATGACGCCCGCGCGCAGGTCGAGGACATCACCTCCAAGGCCTTCCCGCAGAAAGCTCCTAAGCCAAAGGCACCTACCCCAGCGAAGAAGACAGAGCCGCGCAACAGTGGCGGCGTCGACTGTGCCAATTGCGTAGCTATCACCTACGACGACGGCCCAGGTGCCGAGACCAACCGCCTGCTGGACAAACTCAAGGCCAAGAACGCGCACGCAAGCTTCATGGTGATCGCCCCCAGTGCTGAGCAGCACCCCGAGCTCCTCAAACGCATGAAGGCCGAGGGCCACACCATTGGCAACCACACCAAGAGCCACCGCCAACTCAACACGCTGTCGCCTGAGCAGGTATCCCAGGAAATCGACGCTGGCAACGCCGCTATTAAGAAGGCCACCGGCCAAAGCACGCGCTGGGTACGCCCGCCCTACGGCGCTACCAACGCCACCGTGGATCAGGTAACCCGCGATAAAGGCGTCTCCCAGGCGCTATGGGACGTCGACACCGTGGATTGGAAAGACCGCAACTCTGAGCACGTCTGTTCCTCGGCCGTGCAGGGTGCCCGCGCCGGTTCCATTGTCTTGATGCACGATATCCACCCCACCACCGTGGACGCTGCCGATTGCGTTATCGATGGCCTACGCGCCAAGGGCCTCGAACCCGTGAGCCTGGATCGCCTCCTGCGCACCCCTGTGCCAGGTAAGCGCTACTATGCTCGTGGTTAATGATTGATTTTGCCCTGACTGCCGACGCCGTCGCTCCCCAACTCCTTGGCTGCACCCTCACCCATGCCGGGGTGAGCATCCGCCTCACTGAGGTAGAGGCCTACCTCGGTGCCGAGGATTCCGCGGCACACACCTTCAATGGCAAAACCCCGCGTAATGCGGCCATGTTCGGTCCGCCGGGCAGGTTCTACGTCTATATTTCCTATGGCATCCACCGCAACGTCAATATCGTCTGTGCCCCTGAAGGCACTGGCCAGGGCTGTCTGCTGCGTGGCGGTGAAATCATCGAGGGCGCCGACACCGCCTTCGCCCGCCGTGGCACCTCTGATTTTCATAACCTCGCCCGCGGACCGGGAAACCTCGGCAAGGCCCTCGGCTTCACGCTCGAAGACAACCACCAACCAATACAGATTGTCGAGCGAACCACCGAACCAGAATGGGTGTGCGGACCGCGTATCGGTATCTCCAAAAACAAGGAAGCGGCCCTACGGTTTTGGATCCCCTTCGATAAAACCGTCTCGGGCCGCCGCGGCTATCCCAAGAAATAGCCCTGCTCGTTTCGCTACTTAATAGCGCCCGCCGTAGCGCTCATCATTTTCGATGGCCTTAATGATCCGCTGATTAATCTGCAGCATCTGGCGGATCTGCGTACGCGTGAGGCTATCCATTACGGACTTGCGCGCCTGCTTAGCGTGCCCTGGAGCAGTCTCAACTACCTTGTCCCAGCCGCTATCCGTCAGCTGTGCCATGGTGGTGCGTCCATCAGTCGGGCACGGCTGGCGCACAACCCACCCCTGCTTTTCTAGGCGCGTCACAACCTGGCTCAACCGGGACAAAGAACCATTGGCAGTAATCGCTAGGTCACGCATACGCATTTCGCGATTCTCCGCTTCAGAAAGCCGCGAGAGCACTGTGTACTCAAAAAAGCTCAGACCTGCATCATCACGCAGCTGAGCATCCAAAATATTGGTTAAGCGAATATTTACGCTCATTAGCGACATAAATGATGCCAGTTCTTCATCATTTAGCCAGTAGTCATCGCGCTCAGTCATGGGACTTATTGTATCAATTTGGCTTTAATTCTAAAGTGACTCGTCACTGTCCTAAACTCCAAGGCCTTAGTGCCCAGAGGACGGATCGATCGGTCGCTGCCCTCTCGGCAGCTTCTCCACCACCAAACGGTAGGAATCCGTGACTAACTCCTCTATCAGCTGTTGGTGCAGCTCTGCGTGTGGGTAGACGGAAACCCAGTGCTTCTTATTCATGTGATACCCCGGCGCAATGAACGGGTATTGCTGCCGTAGAGCCTGTCCGTCTTCCGGGTCGGCCTTAACAATCATTTGTTCTTGGCCCGTAACCGCGGTCAACAACAAGAAAACCTTGCCGCGCACTTTGAATACTTCCCAGTCGGACCCGAAAGGATGCTGTACCTGCGAGCCGAGCATCTCTCCGGCGCGTTGGCGGGCAACTGCGTAGATACCACTACCGTCCATCATCGGCTCCCTCTTCGAGACTGGCTTAGTGCTGTCTTCAACGATATCGTCCATCCAAACCTCGGTTTTCGTCGACGGTTTTGCCGGTTTATATGGACGAAAATGGTGTTCCAAGTGGAGCGCTCGCCATTGTGGGGTTAAGCGACAAAATGTGTGTCCGGAATCGTTGATTTTCATGCTCTGAACTCCGCGTTTGCGGAAAATATATGCTCCAAAAGCATATATTGGCCCT
>NZ_MKXT01000022.1:11031-48103 GCF_001913985.1 Corynebacterium sp. S5S1 | reverse complement strand
GTATCGATACCGAGTACACACACTCAATCGGCATCCAAAAAGGCCACATCTAACCCCGCGACACGCCGATAGCAGACACACATTTTGTCGCTTAACCCTGAAAGACGGAAGGGTAAAAACACCTCCCGCCTTTCGCTACCGAATTTTACTCATTCTATAGACCTCCTAGTCGAGCGGCTTGCTAGGAAGCCAACCGAACGCCTCCGCGGAGGTACGCCATCACGATTTACCTAACGCTGTGATTGCTGCCTTTGGTATCTAGCGATTCCTGCGGGCAATTTCTGCACTTAGTGCTGTAGCAAAGCTAGTCCAAGCCGCATATGGAGATAGAACTACTCCACGTTCGGGGGAAGATTTCCAAGCGCGGCGGACAAGATCTGCAGAGCTTATCGCTAAAGCCCCGGCCCAGACGGCTGCGAGTTTACGGCGGTGTGAGCGGAAAAATACTCCGCACCAACCCGCGTTGAGCGCGAGGTTTAAGCCAAGCACGCTGGCATGGGAGCACGCCGCGTTAGTTTCCTTGGCTTCGAGTTGATCAGCAATGACTAAGGAGTTTACTAGCGCAATATCAGCATACAGTGCTGTCCATACAACGGGAAAGACGAATGCCGGCGGCTGCCAAGACGGTTTAGACAACCGACGATATTTGCGTCCATTGGTGGTGACCAGAGAAGATCCTATGATTCCGCAGGCAGTCACGGCGGTGCCGACTGCGCCGAGGGTCTTTTGCCAACGTCGAGTGTCGGTTCCCTTGTTGGCAGCAGTAACGGCTTCCGCAAAGGTCTGGTTGCCACCGGGCGGAGTGCCAGTATAAGACTCGAGGTCTCGTTCTTTGACAACAGTATCGTGCAGCAGGCTGCCGATAAGGGGGGTGGCAAGGTTAGCTTTGATGGGGGTGATCAAAGAAATCCACTTGGCTGCAAGCTCCGGAGTGGTTACTGGGGCAGAAAAGACGATACGCGGTAGCAAACCTTCAGTCTTGGCGTACTCCTGCATCATAGCCGCATATTCGAACGTATCGGGCCCGCCGATATCGAAGGTGCGGTTAACCTCAGGGGGAAGTTCGGCCGCGCCGGCCAGGTAGAAGATGACATCACGTACAGAAATCGGGGTGATCTTATGGCGGATCCAGCCAGGTCCAATAGCACCTGGTAGGCGTTCAGAGAGATGACGCAACATACGGAAGGAAATCGATCCCTCACCCAAAACCACACCAGCCTGTAAGGCCGCGGTGGGAACAGCAGAATCCAGGAAGATCTGTCCGACCTCGACACGAGATCCTAAGTGTTCGGACAACTCTTCGTCATAGGGATGTAAGCCGCCGAGGAATACGATGCGGCCAACGTCTTGGTCAGAGGCCGCGCGAGCAAATCGCTGGGCCATAGAACGTTCCTCGGTGCGGAAATCCCCGGTTTCGGACATGGAGTGGATGAGGTAAAAGGTGGCATGGGCATTCGCAAGTGCATCATGCAGATCTTCGCTGCTGGTGGCATCGCCTTCAAAAACTTCTACTTGACCGGCACCCGCGTTCTCACCCTCATCAACGATCTTATCACCCCACGGCATGGACAAGGCTTTCTTTCGACTGCGTGAAAGAGTGCGCACCCGCCACCCGCGCTTGAGCAATTCCGTGGTGAGGTTGCTTCCTACATAGCCAGTAGCCCCAGTAACTAAGGCCAAACGAGGGGTTTCTTCGGTAGAATTTGACGCCATCACATTTTCCTTCCTGCCATCTGTGGCGCACACTCGCTAGTATCGCCAATGCTACGTGAAACCCGCCTCCCTTGTAGGATCTCTTTTCCACTGCGAAAGGTTGCTCATGTCGCAAACCTGCCCAGCCACAGGCCATAAGAATGTACTACTCCGCACTATCCTTCCTGCGATTCTTGGTGCGATCGGCCTTTTTAACTCTTCTCAGACCCAGGCGGGCTCACCAGAGTTTTACGCTGCGACATTTTTTACCGCCGCTGTGTGGTTTCTAACGTGGCTAGCTTGGGGAAACCGACGCTGTTTTTCCGGCCACCATCTTCGCGAGATCGCTCGCGGTACAACCCTCGGCCTGACACTTATAGTTCTTTTTATCCTCGGAGCGCTCATCGTGCGCTTTATCCCTTTTTTGGCTGGGCCAGTAAGTGACCTGCTGGATAACATGCGCCACGGCAGCGTACCGATTACCCTAGCGACACTCATTATCAACGGTGTGGGTGAGGAGCTTTTCTTCCGCGACGTCGTCCGCCGCCAGTTTTCGGACTCCCTCTCACCTACTCCCGCCATCATTACGCAACTAGCTCTCTACATCTCTGTCACCGCAGCGATGGGGATCCCTCTCCTGCTGGTAGCCTCCGTGCTCATCGGCGGCGCTGCCGCGCTGGAAGCCCGACGCGCTGATAATCTCATCTCAGCCACCACACTGCACTTGGTTTGGAGCCTTGGCATGGCGTTCGTTTTACCTATCCTCATTCATTAGCTCGACTCTGACTTTCACATTTTTTGGAAAAGTACGTTGCCGATCAGGTAGTCGTCCATCAGGCTGCGGTCATGGGAAGTTTCGCGCTAGAAACCCACGGGAGCGGGCCGGTAGTTAAAGATATCGCCTTATACAGTCAAGGTTGCGTGAAACGCGGGGCTGGTTGTCCCCACAAAAGATTCCTACTTACTAGTGCGAAAGACAACCTGCCCGAGATTCTGTCGGAAAAATCTGCGTTACCGGGCCTGCACCTGCCACCGAACCTAGAATGTGGCTGCGCCGTGATGTGCGGTAGGCGCGTTTTATTGATTTCGGTCCCACCATCTTGGCGCAGGCCAAGGGGACGCTTGGCGAAGCGCTATGGTTAGCCCCGAAGCCCATGTCACCGTGCTGCCGGAGATTAGAATGGAAAGACCTGCGTCGTGAGCGCAGGAACGCTTAATGCCGCTAAGGTTCCGGATAACTCACTAGTCCTGCGAGCGTCAGGATTTCAACAGTCCCGTCGAAGGTTTTGGAGCCGCCAAGTAAATGTTTGATCTCGCCAGAATCGGTGCGGGCCTGCCCGTAGCCGAGACCATCGATTCGCTGCCTGAAACCGGAAACGTCGTCATTCAGGCCCCACCCGGTACGGGTAAAACCACGCTCGTGCCACCGGCGCTGGCCAATCATGCGGCGGGCCGAGGCAAAGTCATCGTCACCGGCCCGCGCCGTGTGGCTGTCCGCGCGGCCGCGCAGCGCTTGAGTGCTCTCAGCGGCACCCCGGACAAGGTCGGCTTTGCCATCCGAGGCGAGTCCCGCAAAGGCAGTGAGGTCGAATTCGTCACACCGGGCGTGCTGCTGCGCCGCCTGCTTAAGGATCCGGAACTCGAGGGTGTTGCCGCCGTTGCCATCGATGAGGTCCACGAGCGCCAGCTCGATACGGATCTGGTGCTGGGCATGTGCCTGGAATTGGCCGAGCTACGCGAGGACTTCCGCGTCATCGCCATGTCCGCCACCGTGGATGCGCAACGCTTTTCCCAGCTTATGGACGCCCCCGTCCACGTCACCGAAGCAGTCACCCACCCGCTCGATATCCACTACGCCCCCATGCCGGGCAGGGCGGCGGGAACGAGGGAGTTTTATGGGGACGTCGCCAAGCAGGCAGCCCGCCAGCACGAATCAACGCTGGTCTTTGTGCCCGGCGTGCGCGAAGTCAACCTCGTCTGCGATGCCTTGGCAGGCCATAATGTGTTTCCGCTGCACGGCAAGCAAACTACCGCGGAGCAAGACGCTGCGCTGTATACCGATGAACAGCGCATCGTCGTGGCTACCTCCATCGCGGAGTCTTCGCTTACCGTGCCGGGCGTGCGCGTGGTGGTAGATGCCGGGCTCTCCCGCGTTCCCCGGCGCGATGCGCAGCGTGGCATGTCCGGGTTGGTGACGGTGTCTACCTCAAAATCGAGTGCCGATCAGCGCGCTGGTCGTGCCGGCCGTGAGGCACCCGGCACCGTTATTCGCTGCTACTCGCAGGATGATTACCAGCACTTTTCTCCGCATACCACCCCGGAGATCCTGTCTGCGGACCTGACCCAGGCCGCGCTGTTTCTGGACTGCTGGGGCGCAGGCCCGGACTTCCCGTTGCTCGATCCGCCGCCGGCCCCGGCCCTGGCATCTGCGCATGCGACCCTCAAGCGCATTGGTGCCACGCAGGAGCTCGCCCTCCTGCCCACCGATCCACGCCTCGGCGCTTCTTTGCTCCGCCACGGCAGTCAGGCCGCACCCATCATTGCCTCGCTTGCCGACGCCCCCTTAACCCCCGATCTCACCCGTCACCGCCCACCCCAAAGGGAGGTCAAGCGGCTCGCCCGCCTCGTCGACGATCTAGGCCCCGCCGATCCCGGCGAGGTCGTCGCCACCGCCTTTCCCGAGCAGGTGGCCAAGCGCATGGGCGAGGATTACCTGCTGGCCAGCGGCACCCGCGCCCGCCTGCTCGATAACTCGGACTTAGCCGGTGCCCCGTGGCTCGCCATCGCAGAGGTATCCCTGTCCAACGCCGGTAATGCCATCATCCGCTCGGCCGCTCGCATCGAGGAAACCACAGCCCTCGAGACCATCGGCGTCACCGAGGAAACCCGTGCCTTCCTGCGCGATGGCCGCGTGCGCGGCGTCAAGGTCAAGGCCGCGGGCGCCATCACGCTCTCTGAAACCCCTGTCAAGGTCACCGGCCCCGCGGCCGAGGAGGCGCTTGCCGCCGGCATCCGCGAGGAAGGTTTGGGGCTTTTCACCTTCAGCGAGAAAGCCCAAAGCTTAAAAGACCGTTTGCGCCACCTGCACGCCCACTATGGCGAGCCGTGGCCCGATGTCGATTCCGCGGATCCCGCCGAGTGGCTCGGCCCCGAGCTCCACCACATTGCGGAGGGCACCCCCGCCGCCAAGCTCGACATGTACCCCGCGCTGCAACGCCTCCTGCCCTGGCCGGAAGCCACCCATCTGGACGAGCTCGCCCCCGAGCGCCTCCCAGTCCCCTCCGGTCGGGACGCACGAATCGACTGGTCCGGCGACCGCCCCGTGGTCCACATCAAGCTACAAGAATGCTTCGGCCTGGCCGCATCCCCCGAATACTGCGGCCACCGCGTGCAATTCCATCTACTCTCCCCCGCCGGCCGCCCGCTCGCGGTGACCGATGATCTCGCCAGCTTCTGGTCCGGTCCTTATGCCGGCGTGCGCGCCGATATGCGCGGCCGCTACCCCAAGCACCCGTGGCCGGAGGACCCGTGGAATGCCGTTGCTACCGCGCGCACCAAAAACCGAATGTAGTTAGCCCCATTGCTGCCAACCCAGGTAGCAGCTCATGACCACGACCAAGGTAAGTAGCGCGTAGCGGATGAATTTGGCCCCGCCACCGAGTACGGTACGTGCACCGAGGAGTGCGCCGGCAATATTGGCTACGCCGAGCACGAGGCCGAGCGTCCACCACACGTGCCCGCCAATAATAAACACGACGAGCGCACCGAAGTTGGTAGCTGTATTGACCACCTTGGCCATAGCCGCAGAAGTCAGGAAGTTCTGCGCAAAAATAGAGGTGAAGGCCATGATCAAAAACATTCCGGTACCCGGACCGAAGATGCCATCATAAAAGGAAATGATGCCGGAGAGCACCAAGACTACGACGGTCCGCCAACCACCACGGGTTCCGGCCGAGTCGCTACTGCCAAAGTCTGGCTTGAAGGCAACGAAGACGCCCACGGCCACCATGAGCACGATGATGATGGGGCGCATGATGTCTTTATCGAGGCTCGAGGCCACGCTGGCCCCCAACCCGGAGCAGACCAGCGCGATAAGGAGGAAGCGCGCCATTTCTGCCTTGTCCAGCTTCACCTTGCGGGCGAGGGTTACGGCAGCGGATCCGGTGCCGGTCACCGCGGCGAGCTTGCTAGTGCCCAAAGCTGCGGCCGGAGCAAGGCTCGGCAGGACCGCCAGCAGCATCGGGATCAGGATCAATCCGCCACCACCAATAACCGCATCGACCCAACCCGCGGCCGCGGTACCAAAGAAGAGAATTATCCACTGCACCAGATCAATTTCCATGCCCCCGATCATAAATCTTAAATGATATAAGGTGATAACCCGCCTATTGCCCTCTCCGTAGTAGAGCAGAAAGAGGCACTATACTTTTGTCGCAGCAGAACTAGGAGGCTCGCATGGCCGCACAGCAGGAAGGCACCGGGCTTAGTGCCCATACCGTGGCACGGTGGACCATTGTTGTTCCGGCATCGGTCGCACTGGGCTGGCTCTTTAGCAGGTGGCACGTACCTGCGGCTTGGATCCTGGCAGCGATCCTCTCCTCCGGCGCCATGGCGCTTTTTACTGGGGAAGATCTGCGCGTGAACCGCAGTTTTTATAGCATGTCGCGTGGTTTTATCGGCATGATGGCTGCGATCCCGCTGACCGTGGTGCCGGTGGGCCAATTGCTTGGCTTCCTGCCTGCCGCCCTGACGATGTCCTTTGTCACACTGATGGTAGGCATTATCGGCGGCCAACTCTTACACCGCGCGCAGCCAGACGATGTCTCCTCCGAAACCGGCATTTTATCCATGCTGCCGGGCGGTGCTTCGCTGATGCCTGCGCTTGCCGACGAACTCGGTGCCGACTTCCGCTACGTCGCCCTCACCCAATACCTGCGCCTCTTAGTAGTCTCGGTATCGCTACCCGCCGTGGTCGCCTTATTGGACACGCCCGCCGGCGAGGGGGCGGATCTTTCGGTCGACGGCGAAACCACATGGTGGATAGTTGCCCTAGTGGTTGTCATTGCCTGCATAGGAGAAAAGGTAGGCAAGTTCCTCCATCTCCCCGCCGCCGCGGTGCTCGGCCCCTTGCTGCTGACGGTTCTAGCCTCTTTCGTGTTGCCGGAGGGCCACACGCTCGAGCCGCTCTACGCCTTTAAGGTGATGGCATTTTTGTCCATCGGCTGGGTCTGCGGCGGCGGGCTTTCGCTGCCGGCGCTCAAGGCCTTTGCCAAGCAATTGCCCGCCACGGTTCTTTTCATCGTGGTCATTATCGGCATCTGCGCGGCCACCGCCTGGCCGCTGACCAAATGGCTGCACATCACCTACTTTGAGGCCTACCTGGCCACCAGCCCCGGCGCGCTGGAGACCGTGCTCGCGCTCTCGGCCGAGGGCGGGGCCGGACCCGCGGTCATCGCGGTACAGCTCACCCGGCTTATTGCGGTGCTGGTCATCGCAGGCTACCTGCCGCAGCTATTGCGGCTGGCGAAGCGCCTGCTGCGCCGCTAGTTATCCAGAACGGCCTCGCGCAGGACGGACATCGGCACGGAGCCAAGGGCGAGGGCCTCGGAGTGGAACTCGCGTGCGCTCATGCCCTGCTTCTCGGCCTCGGCACGGGTCTCCTGCCACAGGCGCTGTCCCAATGCATAGGACGGTGCCTGGCCCGGCCAGCCGAGGTAGCGATTGACCTCAAAGTTGAGGTTCGCATCATCCATAGCGGTGTTCTCACGCATGAAGGTCTTCACGTGCGCCTTGTCCCACACGCCGGACGTCGAGCAATCCGGCAACTGCTTGCCCAAGTGCAATCCGATGTCCACGACCACGCGGGCGGCGCGCAGGCGCTGCGCATCCAACATGCCCATGCGGAAGCCCGGGTCGTCCATGTAGCCCAGCTCGGCCATGAGCTGTTCGGCGTAGAGCGCCCAGCCCTCGCCATGACCAGAGTTCCACGTCACCGCGCGGCGCCACAGATTGAGGTCTTCTTGCACCAGCGCAGAGCCTAGCTGCAGGTGGTGGCCCGGCACGCCCTCGTGGTGGACGGTGGTCAGTTCCTGCCAAGTGTGGAAGGTGTCCTGGCCTTCTGGCACGGACCACCACATGCGGCCCGGGCGGGAGAAGTCATCACTCGGCGGGGTATAGAAGATGCCGCCGGTGCCGGCTGGATCGATGCAGCACTCGATCTCTTCTACTTCCTCCGGAATATCGAATTCCTTGCCGTTGAGCTCAGCGATGACGCCATCGGCGGTGGATTGCATCCACTCCACCAAGGCATCGGTGCCGCGCAGGGTATAGCGCTCCTCGTGGTTGAGCTTGCGCATCGCCGAGCGCACCGAGCAATCGGAGCCGTAGAGCTCGTGGGCGATCTTTTCCTGCTCCGCGCGCAGGCTGCGCACCTGGTCCAGGCCCCACTCATAGGCCTCGTCGAGATTGACGGCATCGCCCACAAAGAGCTTGGAAAAGCGCTCGTAGCGCTCGCGGCCCACGGCGTCCTTGTTAGGAGCCTGGGGCTGCAGGTCATTGGAGAGCCAATCGGAGAACTCGCCAAAGGCCTCCTTGGCCTGCTGCACCTCGGCGGAGTCGGCGTCGAGGCCGAGGGACTCGAGCATCGAGTCGGCGTCGGCAAGCCGCTCGCACTGCACAATGACCTCGGAGATCTGATGGTGCGGTGCCACCATGCCGTGGGAGGCTGCTTCCTCCAAGGAGCTGCGGTAGCCGGCCAGGGAGGTCTTCACCTTGGACAGGCGGGAGCGAATGGCATCGCGGTCCTCGTCCGTGTCCTGCGGCATGAGCAGCAGCGTATCGCGAATGGTCTGCACCGGGGAGGCGATGTTATTCAGGCAGCGCACGTCCTCGCTGTGGTGGTGCAGATCTAGTTCAAGACAGAGACGATCACGCAGGACGGCCGCGGTGACATAGTCCACGTCATCAAAGTCATCCTCATCATCGGACTCATCGGTGGTGTCATCCAGGGCATCCAAGTCCGCCACCATTTCGCGGGTGCGGTCTGCGATGGCGGTGAAGTATTCGGGGGAGAAATCCTGCAATTCGCCCTCGTAGCCGTCAATGCCCCACGCGGTGGCATCGGTGGGGGAAAGCTCGGCTAGGTCGTGAACGAAGTTATCGCACGAAGCGTCCAGTAGAGAGGGCTGGCGCTTAGCGGTCTGCTCAGAACTCATAACGAGGAAGTCTATCCCTAAGTATCAGCTATAGGCCACCCAGGCGGGCCGAAGTTGCGAACTTGTTAACTAATCGTTGTCCCACTTTGTACCGGGATAGTTCCACCGGCCGAATTCATCCAGGATATCCTGCGGTTTCTCCTCCATCACCAAGGCATCGACAAAGCGTGGCAAGATGAAGCCGGACTCGGCCATGGCGGCGTACATGGCGTAGAACGGACGCCAAAAATCCTCGGTGTTTACTAGGCCCACCGGACCGCGGATGGTGCCCAGCTGTTGCAGGGTGAGCACCTCGGTGAGCTCTTCGAGGGTGCCGACGCCACCGGGGAGGCAAATATAGGCGTCGGCAAGCTGCTCCATGCGCGTCTTACGCTCGGCCATGGAGCCGACTACTTCGAGGGTGGTCAGGCCGGGGTGGGAGATCTCCAGATCCACCAGGGACTGTGGCATCACGCCGGTGACGGTACCGCCGGCGGCCAGGCAGGCCTCTGCCACCTCGCGCATCAAGCCGATATTGCCGCCGCCGTAGACCAAGGTGAGACCGCGTCGGGCCAGCTCCGTACCCAATTCCTGTGCCGCCTGCGTATAGGCCGGGGAGTTTCCTGTTGCTGAACCACAATAAACCGCTACTGACTGCATGCTCTCCAGCATAGGTATCTGCGCGCCCACCACCACCTTTAGACTATTCGGTACATGAAACTTTTATCAGGTTAGACAAAGCAGTCTGGGATGCTTATACTCCTTTTTATGATCAAATCTGGCCCAGTGTTCACGCGGCCCCGCACACCGGCCGCAAAGTGCCTCCATTTGGTGCGCCTGAACCCGATCATCACCCGGAGCGAGCTGGTGGAAGCCACCGGACTTTCCCAGCCCACCATCACGCGCGCTACTACTTCGCTACTCAACGCGGGCCTCATCCAGGAACGCACCGACCTCACCCAGTCCCGTGGGCGTGGCCGACCAACCGTGCCGCTGGAGGCGGCCGATAATGACTGGGCGCTCGGCGGAATCTCCGTGGGCACCAAGCAGACCTACATCGGCCTTTATGACATCAAGGGCCGCACGTTGATCGAAGAGGAATTGACCACCCCGGTAGCTAACCTCAGCGAAGATGACTTCCTCGAGCACATCATGGCCGGCATCAATCGCATGCTGACGAACCTGGACCACCGCTTAGTCTCCCTCGGCGTGACTACCTCGGGCACCGTGGATGACAACGGCCTAGTCACCGCGGAAAACCTCAACTGGCACGGCGTGGACATTGCCGAACGCCTGCGCTTCCAGTTCGGCGTGCCGGTGGTGGTCTCCTCCGCCATCACGGCCATCCTCGGCTCCGAGACCCAGGCGGCCGAGATTGGCACCAGCGAGCGCGTTCTGGTGCTCTTCGCGGACGATTCCATCGGCTCGGCGCTCTCCGTCGAGGACGAGGTCAGCCCCATTATTCCCGTGCCGCAAACGCACTCTGAGCTGCTTGGTCACGGCGCTTCCGAGCGCCTGCTGGCCACCCAGCACGTCCTAGAGAAGGTACGTCACGAGGGCATGGAAGTAGCCACGCTTGCCGACGCCGCCCAAGTAGCCGACTCCCACCCTGCCGTCCGCGCCATTTTAGACGAGCGCGCCCGCCAGTTGGGCGCCATCACCGCGGAGCTGGTCAAGGCCCACTCCCCGGCCACCGTGGTTATCGCCGGCGGCGCGTTTACCGACGACCCACAGGCCCCCAAGCAATTTGCCGCCACCGTCCGCGCCTCCGCGGGCGATGAGTTGCAGCTGCGCATGATCCCCGGCCATAAGGAGATTGTCCGCGCGGTAGCCCGCACCGTGGCCACCGACCAGCTCCTGCGCCAACCGCTGGAGCTAGTCCGCTCACTCCAGTGTGCTTAGCACCTCGCGTACCGAGTCGATGCCGCGAAAGAGATGGGCATTGAGCCCGCAGTAGCTAGCGCCCTCCACGTAGTCGACGCGGTCATCAAAAAAGTGCGTATCTTTCGGCTGCGCGGAGAGCGCATCCACGGCCACACGATAGGCCTCTGGGTGCGGCTTGGCCACGCCAATATCGCAGCTAAAAGTCACCGCCGCACAGTCCTCTAGCCACGTCTGCTTCTTTCGCACCTGACCCGCCAGCGTGGTGGGGATATTGGATAAGATGCCCACACTATAGCCGTCCCCGATAAGCCCCTTGACGAGCGCTACCATGTCGGGGTCCGCTTCTAATAGGCCGCTGTTTTCACACACTACTGCCTCAGCGACGGGAACCTCCCCCAACCCGGCGCGGGCTGCTACCTCATTCCAGTAGTGGCTATCGCTAAAAATGCCGGCGTCGTAGTCCGGCCGATAAAACCCGTAGGCCTCCCACATCGCCTCTGGATCTGGCGGCGCGAGGAGGCGCTCCAAGTCCGCGTGGCTTTCTGGGGTTGCCGGGCGCATGAGCACGCCGTACATATCAAAGAGGAGTTTGGGCATAACGGGGGCCAGTTTATGCGCGTTTCGGCGCTTGGGTCAGCACGGCTACGATTCCCACACCCGCACCAGCGACAAAAAGAGGCAGCATTGCAGGCGCCCGGTCCATGGACAAGACGAAGATGCCGCCGATGGCACCGATGAGCAGCATGCCACCCAGGCTATAGAGCGAGCGTGTGACTACCCCACGCTTGCCGGCGACGCCATAAACCAGCAGCGCGAGCCCGGCGAATGGGCCAAGCATCAGCGCCGCGGTGGTCAGAAATACCCCCAAGGCCATGTGCGTGGACATGATTGCTGCTCCCACGATGAGAAAGAGCGCCAGAACTAACAGGCTTATGGCGCACACAGCCTTGCGTTGCGTTGACATAGAAGTAATCCTCCCACCGCACCGCAGTGCTATGGGAGGATTGAGCTAAATCTTGATGGGTTTGTTATTCACCCACACGCGCTTAGGCGCCGCCTTCGGTGCGACCAGCCAGGCGCTCATCGATGCGCAGCAGGCCCGAACCATCATTGCCCACCAGCTTGATCTGGTCCAGAATCTCAGAAACGGTATCCTCTTCTTCCACCTGCTCGCTCAGGAACCAGTCAACGAGCTGGCGGGATTCCAGATCCTGTACGTCTAGCGCCGCGCGGGCGATGGTGCGGATCTCCTCGGAAACCTTCTGCTCGTGCTCGAGGGAAGCCTGGAAGGCATCCTGCGGGTTAGCGGCCTTGACGGAACCAACCGGGATGTCATTGAGCTCTACGCGGTATCCGCGGGAGAGCAAGTGGTCCGCAATCTTCTCTGCGTGCTCGCGCTCCTCAGCAGCCTGGCCCATGAACCAATCACGCATGCCTGGGAAGGAGAGGTTATCCATCTCGAAAGCCAGCTGGGTATAGACCATGGAAGCGCCGTATTCGCTAATAACCTGGTCATTCAACAGGGTTTGCAGCTTCTCGTCCATTGTAAAAACCTTTCTGTGTGGGGAAATTAATTAGTGCTAAGCACCACAGTACAGAAGATTCTCCCGCGATCCAGCAAGGCCTACTTAAGTAAACTTGCACGTCATTACACTTTTTTAGATTGGATAACCTAAGTTAGCCAAGACAAAGCTTGCCGCCACGCGCGGGCAAAGGTCCCCTAAAACGCAAGGTCACCGCGCATCCTCCACCATGACACAGACTCGACTCGACGCCCGTCACAGCAGCGACCATTTGCAACCGCACACCCCGGACCATAAATGTGACTTTAGTCACTCAAGCGTCCACTAAGGCGATTCAGGCGCTGCGCGCTCGCCCCTTCCAGGCCACGGAACTCTACCTCGATGCCACGCTCGGCGTATTTCTTCTGCACCGCATCCAACGTCGCCACCGTAGAGGCGTCCCATACCTCGGCCTTGCTCATATCAATCACCACGAGCTGGGTATCCAGCGTGTAATCAAAGGCATAGACCAAGTCATTGGAGGAGGCGAAGAAGAGCTGGCCGCGCACCGCATACTCGGCATCGCCTACGTGCTCCACCTCCACCAGGTGGGCCACGCGGCGGGCAAAGCCGATCGAGGCCGCCACCACGCCGAGCACCACGCCCACCGCCAAGTTATGTGTGGCCAGCGTGCCTACCACCGTCACCAGCATCACCAGCGTTTCTGATAGCGGCATGAGCTTCAGCGTGCGCGGGTGCACCGAATGCCAATCCACCGTCGTTGCGGCCACGATGATCATCACCGCCACCAGCGCGGCCATTGGAATGCGGCCGACGGTCTCGCCAAAGAGCAGGCAGAGGATAAGGAGGAAGGCGCCCGCGAGGAACGTCGACAAGCGCGTGCGCGCCTGGGATGCCTTCACGCCGATCATGGTCTGGCCAATCATGGCGCACACGCCCATGCCGCCAATGGCCGCGGCGAGGATATTGCCCACGCCCTGGCCAAAGGACTCGCGCGTCTTATCGGAGTGGGTATCCGTAATGTCATCGACCAGCTTGGCCGTCAGCAGCGATTCCATCAGGCCCACCAAAGCCATGCCAATGGCATACGGAGCAATAAGCTGCAGAGTATCCAGGTTCCACGGAATATCCGGCACGAAAAGCCCCGGCAGCGAGGTGGGCAGCTCGCCCTGGTCCGCCACATCGGGCACCTTCCACCCAGCCGCCACCGCAATGATGCTGACCACCAGAATGGTAATCAGCGGGGCGGGAATCACCGTGGTCAACCGTGGTAGCCCCAGCATGATAGCCAGGCCAATGGCCACCAGCAGATACACCATCCACGGCGCATCAATAAGGTGCGGCAGCTGCGTAGTAAACATCATGATGCCCAGCGCATTCACAAATCCCGTCATCACCGAGCGCGGGATAAAGCGCATGAGTTTAGCCACACCCACCGCGGCCAAGACCACCTGCATGATTCCCGCCAAGAGCACCGCGGCTACCACGTAGTCATGCCCATGTTCATGCGCGAGCGGAGAGACAACCAGCGCCACCGCTCCGGCCGCGGCGGAAATCATCGCTGGCCTACCTCCGGTAAAGGCGATGGACATGGCCATCACCACGGAGGAAAACAATCCCACCCGCGGATCCAACCCTGCGAGGATAGAAAAGCTTAAGACCTCCGGGATCAGAGCAAGCGCCACCGCCAATCCGCCGAATACCTCCTTGCGCAGGCGCGCAGGCGAGGAAAATGCATAGCGGAAGCTGGCGATGACGCTAGTCGGAGCAGGCTGTTCTTTAATCACGCCTGCACATCCTAGTGGACTTTAGGAGCCTTCCTTAAAAGAGCCATCTGCGGTGATTACGGGCAGCACGGACCACGCGAAGTTGATCCACTGATCGGTCTTCTTCCACGAGAAATCCGGCTCAAAGATAGTCTTCGGCTTGGTGTAAATGACGGCCGAGCGCACATCGTCTGCGGTTTCCTTGAGCAGGTTAACCACCAGATCCAAGGTCTTGCCAGAGTCCGCAACGTCATCGACAACCAGGACCTTCTTGCCTTTCAGCGAATCCGTATCCAGCTGCGGGGAAAGAATTACAGGCTCGTCTAGGGTCTGGCCGATATCGGTGTAGAACTCCACATTGATAGCACCCATGGCCTTGACACCGATGGCATAACCGATAGCACCGGCTGGGATCAGGCCGCCGCGGGCGACGCCCACGATGAGGTCTGGGAACCAACCAGATGCCACAATCTGTTCCGATAGGTTTCGGCTCGCCTCGCCGAAGACCTCCCAGGTGAGGTTTTCCCGGTCCGGGTGGATCCAATTTTCAGTCACGATTGTGTGGCTCCTTTTGCGTCATGGGCTTTCCTTGTAGTTTAACGAGCGATGCCTACCAAAGAAAAGGCAGCTACCGGAAGGGAACCTCGCCCAAAGTCCGACGCAGCTTGCGAGTGCGCAGGCGCTCCGGATTTTCGGCTAGATGCTCCATGGCGCGCACCGCGCACATCACGTGGGCTTCCTTCGAATTGGAGTAGAAGGCCTGCGCCTGCGCCGGCAACTTCGGCACCGCGTGAAGAGGCAGGTCAGAGACCGAAAGAAGAGTTCCATAAGGAACGCGGTAGCGGTAACCATTGGCCGCGAGCGTGCACGATTCCATATCCACAGCCACCGCGGTGGAGGTTCGCAGCCACTCCCATAAATCCCGGTTGGTGCGCCACTCCCAGTTGCGATCATCGGTGGAGAGCACCGTGCCGGTGCGCATGAGCGAGTTGTCGTCGCCGTACACCGCCTTTACTGCGGATTCGAGCATGCGCTGTACTTCTGGAATCGCCGGGATGGGTGAGGTCGCCGCAACCTTCTGGTCCAAGATGTGGTCATTGCGTTGATAAGCATTGCCTAGAATCAGGTCACCGATGCGCATGCGTCCGTCCATTCCGGCGCAGTGCCCAATCATGATCCATGCCTCCGGGCGCAGCACCGCCAAGCAATCCGTAATGGTCTTGGCGTTAGAGGGTCCTACACCGATATTGATCATCGTGATGCCATCGCCACCGGCAGTGATTAAATCAAAGCGCGGCATCTGGTACCGAGAGGTCAACGTTAAACCGTCAACATCAAGGTCCACCGCATCGTTGGGATGGATGGTCTCCCCATTGGGCAGCACCAAGGCGGTATAACGCGAGTCTTCCTTGGTCAGCTCGCGCAAACCAAACTTCACAAACTCGGTGGTGTGCATCGCGTAGTTAGTAAACAGAATGTATTTCTGCACCGTATCGACCTCGATGCCGGTGTAATGCTCAATGCGCGCACAGGCGATATCGAAACGCTGGGCCCCAAAGTGGAATAGCGGCTTTTCCGCACCGTGGAAAGCCTCCCATTCGCCATCAATGATCGCATCGTTGACCTCATCTAGCGTCGGCCGCGGAATAGGCCCGCGTTCCTGCGGAGCCGTGGCCGTGTCCTTGATGTACTCCGGCGGGATGCGCTGGTCCGATTGGCCAACAAAGATATCGCACGGATAATTGCCCGCTAGGCGGGTCAGCTGCTCGTGCAGGTAATCCCGAATTATGTGTGGCTTGGAAATTACCGCTGAATATTTGCCGGCCTCATTGACGTAGCCAAACGGCTCAGAACGATCGATGGGCTGCCATTTGCGGATATCCACCGTGACCTTGGGATAGACCACGTAGCGATAATCATCAAGGTTTCCTGATTCCAATGTCTTACGCGCAAGCTCGCAGGAATTCTCGTAAATCTCAATCAGGCGATTTACCGCCTCATCAACGGAGTGGACATGCTGCAGATCGGTCATAAGCGCGAGTGTAGCGGGGACTTCGCAGCGCGGCAGCGGTCCGCGCATTTCATTATTCTTTTCCACGGTAGCTTCAGTGATACCAACACTGACATGATTTACTGCGAGAAAATCAAAGACCTAGGATCAGTCCTTTTAGCTGCTAAGAGTGTCAAAGCAAAGGTCTCAAAGAGAATGCGACGAAGAGCTCGACTATGTCAATTCGGGCATCGTCCCATCAATCCGAAGTATTCCTAATTCACATTGTCCCCAGTATGAGAGCGAGAAGAGGAACTAGCCCCAATACTGCAGACGATTCCTACTAGGACTGCACCTAATGCTCCCAACAAGATTCCCGTGGAGGAGGGCAACAATAATCCACCCACTGCGGAGCCGACTGCCGAGCCAAGGTAGTTCGCAGATGCATTAGCAGCAACAGCAGTCGCCCCTTCATCAGGGTTTGCGCTGAGCATCGAATGCTGCTGCGGCGCCATAGATGACCACCCCAAAAGCCCCCATGCAAAAAGACACACCACTGCCACCACGTGGCTCGAAGGGAAGAGAAGCAGTAGAGCGAAATCAGTCACGAGTAATGCAATGATAATGACCGTTAGTTTGCGTGAACTATTAACCTTGTCGAGCACCCTCCCAATCCCAAAAGCACCCACTGCCCCGCCGATACCCCAGACCCAAATACCAGCAATGGTGTCTACCTGCACACGATCAAGCACTACAGGAATATAGGTGTACAACCCCAGCGAACCCACTCCAACAAAGAAGGTAACTAAGATCGTCAGGAAATTATCCACTCGGCCGATGACTCGGAGTCGCTGCCCTAACGAGGAGGAGGGCACAGCCGGTACCACACTCGCTTTGCGCAACGCTAGACCTGCTAACGCCACTATTCCAATGGCCGAGACCAAACCGATGGTAGCCCTCCAGCCTAGCTGTTTAGCTACCCCTAATCCCACCGGTACGCCCACGACAGTTCCCACCGCTAAACCAGCCAGCACCATTGATAGTGCGCGCCCGCGATACTTTGCTGCGACAGACATCCCCGCTACGGCTGAGGACAACGGCGAATAAATTCCAGCTGCCGCACCTGCGATCAAGCGCGACACAAGAAAAACGATCACTGTAGGCGAGACTGCAGTCACGACATTCGCCAAAGAAAACACAGCAACAGCTCCAAGCAGACCACTCCGTGGATCTTTGCCTGCCTTACCCGAGAACAGCGGACCAGATATTGCGTACGCGCCGGTGAAGGCGGTAACGCCCAAGCCGATCACACTGCCACTTGTACCCAAGTCGTTTGCAATCTGTGATAGCAGTCCAGCGATAACATATGCGTCCAATCCGAGCGCTACACTGCCCAAAACTAACGGCCACAGCTGTCTAAGCATTCGAAATCACCATATCGAGCAAACCAGGGAACCGTTCGTCTAGATCGCCTCTGCGCAAAGAGATAACACAAGTTCGTCCCTGGCTTCTTGTCCACGTCACACCGGCTTCACGCAGCTGCCGAGTGTGGTAGGTCAGGGTAGATCGAGGCAGGTCATCAGCGAGCGTCAAACTATCGTGCTCCTGACCGTCTGCCAGGCGCCTAACCATCTCTAACCGGATGGGATCACTTACCGCAGCCAGAACACGGACGAATTCAAGGTCCTCGGTGGCCGGATGCTCATACTTTCGTGGGCTCATCACAACTCCAATCGTGCAAGAATTCCTGAACGATTGACCACAGTAAGCTACCCGAGAGATTCGTGCAAGATTTCTTGCACGAATGCAGGTGCGCAGATAAAGCCCCCACCTAGACAGCGATAAATGAGCACCGGAGGCTTGAGGAACTCTATTTTTAGACACCAAGCTTTCAACCCCACGACATCTCTAATTCACAACCTTCAACGTTGGCACAATAAATCGAGCCAAGTTTATGAAAGTAGAGAGCCCTATTCCTTCTTCTAACGGTGCGTACAACGTAGCTTGATTTAATAGACCCTTCTACCCAAAAATATGCTCGAAGGTTCTTTGGTCAGGAAAGCATGACAGACACCGTCACGCCTTCAGGGAAAAGCAACTAATCTGCAGCACCAGAAATGATTTAGAGAACGAACAATCGCTGGTGACTAGTTGAAATGTTTAGTTCTCACGCGCTTGCAGTTGGTTAAATGCGCAGGGCACACCGAAGCCCTCGACGCATAAGCGTTATGGATACCAACTCGCACCCCTCCACTGCACAGAATTGCCACTGCAAGAGTAGTTCCCTGCAGAAAATGGCGTCAGCTACTCCTAGACCCCAGGGGAGGTAATGAAGCGGTATCCCAATCCGGGTTCAGTGAGCAGATATTGGGGATTAGTTGGATCGGTTTCCAGTTTGCGGCGCAGCTGCGAGGTATAGATGCGCAGGTAGTGACTTTGTCCTTCGAAACCCGGGCCCCAGATTTCTGCGAGAAGGTCTTCTTTGCGCACCAAACCGCCGTGGGCACGCAGCAGCGTCGTAAGCACGCCCCACTCAGTGGGGGTCAGGTGAAGGGGCTTTCCTGCCTTGGTGATGGAGTGTCGAGGGACGTCGATCAGCACATCGCCCGCCCGCACCATCGTGGCTTCCCGCTGGGCAGGCAGATGCTGGGGGCTGCCATGCCGCAAAGCCACGCGCACACGGGCCAAGAGCTCTTCCATGGAAAAGGGTTTGGTCACATAATCGTCAGCACCGCGATCTAGGGCCGAGGCACTAAATAGGGGATCGGACCGGGCTGTAAGAATCAGAACTGGGATTGCTGACCACCCACGAATCCCGTCGAGGACCTCCCGCCCATCCATATCCGGCAGACCCATATCCAAAATCACCACGTAGGGCTGGTGCTGGGAGACCACCTGCAGACCCTCCGCCCCGGTGCTGGCTGAATACACCTCATACCCACGCGCTTTAAAATTAATGCTCAAGGTGGTGAGCAAACGCGGATCATCATCCACAATGACAATCGTGGCCTTCTTATCAGTCATGGCTTTTCTCCTCCCGCAGCGGGAAACTCAGGATAAAGGTCGCTCCTGGAGTGGCCTCTACGGTGATAGTACCGTCCATGGCCTCCACAAATCCGCGTACAACGGAGAGGCCTAAACCCACCCCGTTGTCATTGCTGGTATCTCCCAAGCGCTGAAAGGCTTGGAAAAGCTCTCGCTGCTTTTCCGGTGAAATTCCCGGCCCTTCATCGCTCACACTCAGCTCCACGCGCTCATCTGTAACCTGCGCATCAACGTTGACTGGTCCGCTCGGCGCATAGCGCAAAGCGTTATCGAATAGATTCGCCAGCACACGTTCAAGCAAAACGCTATCCGCGCAACAGGTGCGGCCGCGGAGTCCAGAACCAATATGAATGCGACCAAGTTGGTCCTTGCTATGTCCAAAGGCACAGGAGGCAATAGCTCGATTGGCTACCTCATATAACTCCACAGTATCCCGGCGTGCGGTTACCGCTCCTGCACTCAAACGCGAGTGATCCAATAGGTTGGTCACGAGCAGCGTGAGTTGATCGATGCTAGCTGCGGTTTCCGCCAGCAGTATTTCTTGATCCTCTGGACTGAATTCGATTTCGGAATTCCGCAAAGAGGACACAGCCAGCTTGGCCGTTGCTAGGGGCGTGCGCAGATCGTGGCTCACGCTCGATAGCAACGCACGACGCAATTCATCAGCGGCAGCAATGGCATCGGCACGTGCGGCCTCAGCCGAAAGCTTGTCGCGGCGCACGATGCCGGCTAGGTAGCCGGCCACAACCGCCACCAAAGCACGGTCGCGGGCGGACAACGCTGGGCCCTCCATCACAATCTGCACCGTAGTGTCCTCGCTAGAGACCAACGTTTCTACCTCACGTTTATGAGTCTTAGCGGGGATATGCAGGTGTTTACTCTGCCGGGGCGAGGCCGCCGAAGCGTGCCAGGTAGACAGTACGTCCCCGGAGGCGTCAAGAAGCACAGCCTTATGGCAGCCGAAAGTTTCTCCTAGCTTGCGAAGCACTACATCGATGGGAGATACGTCCGCACGGCGGTTAAGGGCTGCGCGGGAAAAGACCGTCAAGAGCTCAGCATCGCGCGTGGCAATGGCCGCATTATGGCGCTCTATCTTGGTGCGCCGCACTTGTAGGCCCACGGCCAGGGCAATGGCTACCATGACCACGAGGATGACAGCGTTAGCTGGCTCAGCAATATCGAAGGTGTACAGGGGTTCGGTAAAGAACCAATTGACCGCCAAGCCTGAGGCACACGCAATAATTACCGCGGGCCACAGGCCAGCGAGCATGCTTACGAGAAGGATCAGCGCAAAGTAAAAAGCGGAACACGTGCCTGTTCCCAAAGCTGAGCCGTCGATGCCTTGCAACAGTGCGGTCAAAGCGATGAAAGCGACAGCCGCGCCCACCCAAGACACCGCCCGGCGCGGAAGGGAATGCAATGGTCGCAGCAGTGGTGAAAGAGGCGAGGGTTTATCGGACGGAAGATTAACAATGTGACAATCAATCTTGCCCGAATCCCGCAACACGGCCTCAGCAACGGTGCCGCGCCAGTGCACGCCTAAGCGACGCCGTGGTGAAACCCCCAAGACCAGCTGGGTGGCGTTGACGCTGCGGGCAAAATTAAGCAGCGCTTCTGGCACCGAGTCACCGGTGACCTGATGCAAACGGGCACCCACGTCCTGAGCCAAGGATTGTAATTTGGCCAGTTGTTGAGCGGAACCTGCAACGGAAGATCCACCGGATGAAAAGGAATCCCCAAAAATTACGTGGACTACATGTAGCTCGGCTGAGGATTTGGACGCGATGCGGCGCCCGCGGCGAATGAGCAATTCTGCGTGCGCAACGTTCTGAATGGCCACGACCACCCGCTCCCGCGCCTCCCAGGTATCAGTAATATCCTGCTCAGAACGGTAAGATGCGAGAGCCTCATCAACTTGGTCCGCCAACCACAACAGGGCCAGCTCCCGCAGTGCAGTCAGATTGCCCACTCTAAAATAATTATTCAAGGCTGGGGCAATGCGCGCTTCTTTATAGACTTGGCCATCGCTCAAGCGGGTGCGCAAGAGCTGCGGGGATACATCCACCAACTCGATCTCGTTCGCCGCACGCACCACCTCGTCCGGCACCGTCTCCTGCGGGGAAATACCGGTGATCTGATTTATTACATCATTGAGGCTTTCAAGGTGCTGGATATTCAGGGTAGAAATCACATCGATTCCTGCGGCTAGGATTTCCTCTACATCCTCCCAGCGCTTAGCGTGTTCCTCACCGCGCGGATTGGAATGAGCAAATTCATCGACCAGAACGGTTTCCGGCTGGCGCGAAATGATGGCTGCGGTATCGAGTTCTCCGGTGGATAGCCCAGCGGCGTGGCGCCGCGGGATGGTCTCAAGGCCATCGCACAGCGCCCGAGTAAATTCGCGCCCATGATCTTCCACGATGCCAATAACTACATCGCGGCCGGCCAGCACAAGGCCGTGCGCCTCATTGAGCATTGCACAGGTCTTACCGGACCCAGGCGCCGCGCCGAGGTAGATCTTCAGAGCGCCACGCTTGGTGCGCGCCGGAACTTTCTTGTCGTTCATATAGCACTCATCTTATGAGCAGGACGGTGGAATGGGCAGCGCTCGGTTGAGAGTAGTGACGTTGACCGCGTCTTGGCCCAGGAACCCGAGACTGGCATGCTCTGTGTTTTCCTCGATGAGGCGTCGCACTTCTTCGGTACTCATCCCCTGCTCTCGAGCGACACGTGGAGCTTGTAGTTCAGCGTACGCAGGGCTAATGCCAGAGTCGACACCAGAGCCGGAACCGGTTACCGCATCGGTGGGAACATCTCCTGGGGCGGCGCCTTCGCGCTTGGCGATGTCCCCGCGCCGCTCCTGCACGGCCTTTTCTAGCTCGGAGCTACTAGCGCCGTAATTGCTCATGCCTTCGGAACGGGGGAAGAAGTACGGGCCTTCGGTCTGGCCGTCTTGAAGCTGGGTCGAGCCAGCTAAGCACTCACCCTGGTAAATGAGGTTGCCCTCGGCGGAGGCCGGCTTGATGCGGGAGATTCCCCACACGGCAGCGGGATAGATCATTCCTAGTGCGACAACGCACAACAGTACGGCTACGAATCCAGCGGCGAGGTTACGAAAATAGACACGCATTTTTGGTCCTTCTTTTTCTATATACCTGGAAGCAGGTTGACTACTTGGTCAATAAGCCAGATGCCTAGGAATGGGGTGATCACGCCGCCCAGGCCCCAGACGCCCAGGTTACGGCGGAGCAGGGACGAAGCAGAGGCCGGCTTATAGGCCACGCCCTTGAGCGCCAATGGGATAAGAGCAACGATGATGAGCGCGTTGAATACGACTGCAGACACAATGGCGGATTGCGGCGAGTGCAGGTGCATCACGTTGAGGCGCTCAAGGTGCGGAAGCTGGGTAGAAAACAGGGCCGGCAAGATGGCGAAGTACTTCGCTAAGTCATTGGCCAAAGAGAAGGTGGTGAGCGCCCCACGGGTGATGAGCAACTGCTTGCCAATGCGCACGACATCGATAAGTTTGGTCGGATCAGAATCCAAGTCCACCATGTTGGCGGCTTCTTTCGCTGCAGAGGTACCAGTATTCATGGCCACGCCCACGTCCGCCTGCGCCAGCGCCGGCGCATCGTTGGTACCGTCACCGGTCATAGCGACCATGCGGCCGTGCGCCTGCTCCTCGCGGATCCTGGCCAGCTTGTCTTCTGGGGTGGCCTCCGCGATGTAATCGTCGACGCCTGCCTCTTGAGCAATGGCCGCTGCCGTCAACGGGTTATCGCCGGTCACCATGATGGTTTTGATGCCCATCTGGCGCAGTTCGGCGAAGCGCTCCGCCATGCCCGGCTTGACGACGTCACTGAGCTGCACCACCGCAATAACCCTGCGGGTGCCGTCGGATTCTTCCACAGCAACGGGCAGCGGGGTTCCACCACCTTCAGCAATCTGGGTCACGGAGTCTTCAATTTCTTGCGGCCAGTGGCCACCCGCCTCGGTTACCCACCGGCGTACAGCATCGCCGGCGCCTTTACGCAGCTTTCGGCCTCTGAGGTCAAGCCCAGACATGCGGGTAGAAGCGCTAAATGGAATGACCTCAGCGGTCTTTTCTTCCTCTCCTGCTGCGGTAGAAAGGTGGTAGTTTTCAGTCAACCACGACACGATGGAGCGCCCCTCCGGAGTCTCATCGGCAACCGAAGCAACGCGGGCTATCTCCGCAGCTTCCTGCTCATCGACACCGCGCGCAACGATAAGCCCGGTGGCCTGCCGGTTGCCATAGGTGATGGTGCCGGTTTTATCCATGAGTAGGGTCGCTACGTCGCCCGCCGCCTCTACCGCGCGTCCGGACGTAGCCAGAACATTGTGGTGCACTAGCCGGTTCATTCCCGCGATTCCCACCGCCGACAGCAGGGCAGCGATGGTGGTTGGGATGAGGCAGACCAACAGGGCCACCAGCGAGAGCGGGGAAAGCTCCGCGCCGGTAAACAATCCCATTGGGGCCAGTGCGGTAACCGCAATGAGGAAGAGGATAGTCAGGGTAGACAGGAGGATGCTCAGCGCGATCTCATTCGGGGTCTTGCGGCGCTCCGCCCCCTCTACCAAGGCAATCATCGTATCGACGAAGGTGGATCCCGGCTCCGAGGTGATCTGTACCAAGATGGAATCAGACAAGACCACGGTTCCGCCGGTCACAGCACAGCGATCGCCACCGGCCTCGCGAACCACGGGAGCAGACTCGCCGGTAATGGCAGATTCATCGACGGTTGCCGCGCCTTCAATGACGTCGCCGTCACCCGGGATAGTCTCTCCGGCCTCCACGCGCACGATGGCGCCCTTGGTGAGCTCAGAAGCGGCGATGACCTCGATGCCACCATCGGTGACCAGGTTAGCGGTGGCGTCATCACGCACAGCGCGCAGGCTATCTGCTTGGGCTTTGCCGCGGCCTTCGGCATATGCCTCAGCAAATGCGGCGAACGCAATGGTAAACCACAACCATACGGTCACCACCCAGCCATAAACACTGGGGCTAAAGATGGACCACAGGGTAGTCAGCGCGGCGCCTACCCACACCACGAACATGACGGGGTTGCGGGCTTGGGCGAGCGGGGACATCTTGTGCGGCAACGATTTAAACGCTGCCGCAGCCAACCCACTGTTTTTGGTGGCAGAGCGCTGGGGAGTGCGTTGCTCAGTGGTCATAGTTGGTGTTGTCATGAGAGTGCCTCCGAAATGGGTCCCAAGGTAAGAACGGGGAAGAAGGTAAGGGCGGCGACCAACACAATGACGCCGATGGTAAGCAGAGCGAAGGTCACGCCGGACGTCGGCAAGCTGCCGGCGGTAGTGGCCTGCCGGCGTTGACCGGCTAGGCTGCCCGCCAAGTACAGGGTGAAAACGATGGGTAGGAAGCGGCCCAGCAGCATGGCGATTCCGAGGGTGACTTGCCACCAGGGCTCGGTTACCGTCAGGCCGGCGAAGGCCGAGCCGTTATTATTCGAGGCCGAGGTAAAGGCATAGAGCACCTCGGAGAGACCGTGCGCGTTATCCGGGGTTCCCGGCGCGCCGAAGTTGGTAGCGGAAAGCTCCACCAGCTTGCGCTGAGCCACCGATGCCCCCACGCCTACCAGGACGAGGACAGGCATGGTGAGGATGTACAAGCTCACCGCGGAGATTTCCTTGCGGCCGACCTTATTGCCCATGAACTCCGGTGTGCGCCCAACGAGCAGGCCGCCGATAAATACGGCGAGGATTGCCACCATAAGCAGACCGTAGAGGCCAGTGCCCACGCCGCCCGGTGCAATTTCGCCCAGGAGCATATTGAGTATCAACAAGCCACCACCCAATGGTGAGTAGCTATCGTGCATCGAATCGACCGCGCCGGTAGAAGTGCCCGTGGTAGACACCGCAAAGAGTGCGGAGGCGTCAATACCTAGGCGCTGTTCGATGCCCTCCAAGTTGCCGCCGGCAGCCTGGGCTGCCGCACCGGTGGTAGTGTGCTGCGCCCATACCACCAAAGCAACCATAACGGTCCAAATGCCGCCGATGACGCCAAGCAAGGTCCATGCATGCTTCTGGGATTTCAGCATTACTCCGTAGGCACGAATGAAACAGAAAGAAATGACCAGCAAGGAAAAGATTTCCACGAGGTTGGTAAAACCAGTGGGGTTCTCAAAAGGGTGCGCCGAGTTGGCGCCGAAGATGCCACCACCATTGGTTCCCAGCAGCTTGATTGCCTCCTGGCTAGCCACCGGAGCGCGCGGAATATCCACGCCCGCGGAGCTCACCAGGTTGGACCCGAAGGTTTGCATGGTTCCGCCCAAGATGAGGACGAAGGAAATCAATAGAGAAAGCGGCAAAAGAATGCGCACCAAACCGCGGGTGAGGTCAACCCAGAAATTTCCGATGAGGTGCTGTCCGCTCTCAGTGCCCAACTTGTCACGGCTATATCCCAAGTGACCGATACCGCGAATGAGCGCAACCGCCACACACATGCCAACAGCCGCGGAGGCGGAGTTCTGGACGGTCAGGCCAAGCATCTGTGCAGCATTGGTCAGGGTTTCTTCGCCCGAATAGGACTGCCAGTTGGTATTGGACACGAATGACGCCGCGGTATTAAACGCCATCCACGGTTCCACCGCTGCGGAGCGGGAATTGCCAAAGCTAGGCACAACGGTTTGTAGGCGCTGCACCGCGTAAAGAACGAGTACGGATGCCAAGCTGAAACCAAGCAATGCACGGCTGTAATTCTTGCTGTTATGCCCGCGGTTTGGGTCAACGCGCAGGACTTTATACACCGCACGCTCTACCGCCCAGTCCTTGTCAGAGGTGTAGCTGCGTGCGATCCAATTGCCCAAAGGAACATATGCCGCCGCGAGTAAGACGACGAGGGCGAGGAACTGCGGTAACACCGCCCCAATGCTGGCGATCATGCGAAACGCTCCGGATCAACTAAGGAAATGATGAGGTAGATCACCAAGGCCACAACAATGACGAGGCCAATGACCGCTGTAATGGTGTTCATGGTTATGCATCACCGTCCAAAAGCTCGTTGAGGACGGAGGGACAGCCAACCGTCAGGATGGCTATCAGGATTGCCACGATGTCTAACATGTGGGAAACCCCCTTGTGCGAGTGAAACTTTCCTGTGCCTGACAGGTATGCCTGCCAGGTGCCGGTACCAAGGCAGCACCTGCTACGCACAAACGTTAAGACCACACCCCCGCTGCCCTAGGCAATCTTTGCGCTATCTTTACGCCTCTCGCTCGCAATTTTTATATTTCCTTTACACCCCTTTTGCGCCACCTTTTCTTCAGGCTGGGAACCGCCCCTTATCCACAACGAAGGCCCGCCGACAGCACATCGGCGGGCCTTCTCCCCATGACTAATCTCTCGGTACCCAAGGAGGGAATGGAGCGCACCCTCCTACAAGCACCGCCCGTGATTAGGCAAGCCTAAGTTTATAAACCTTTCGTAGGATGGTCAAGGGTTTGCCCATAAATTTCTTAATTCCTACCAAAAACACAGTTAACCTGCAATAACGAGTACAATCCGGAACCATGGCTGAGTTGAAATCCACTATTTCCGAACAACTCCGCAAATTCTGGCGTGCCAACGACAAGGAATTGACCGATTCCCCGCGTCGCGGCGTCGCCTCCCCTGCCGAGGCCACGGCACTGCGCGAGGAGGTCGCGGCCGAAATCGCGGACCTCATCAAAGCGCAGAAGATCAAGACCAGCCCCGGCGATACCGCCCTCGACGCCGATGCCGCCGCTACCCTTCCCCTTGGTGCCCGCATTAAACCGCGCGGCGTCTTTGAAGATGACTGGGGCGCGCGTCCCACCGCGCAGCGGCCCTGGCCGGTCATCCTCATCCACGGCACCTGCGATACCAAAGGCGTATGGCAAATCCTCGGCAATGAACTGCGTCAAGACGGCTGGGCGGTCTTCGCCCCCGACTACGGCCGTCGCGCCACCCAACCCCTCGCAGAATCCGCCCAGCAACTCGATGCTTATATCCACACCGTGCGCATGGCCACCGGCGCGGACAAGGTAATCCTCATCGGCCACTCACAGGGCGGGCTGCTTGCCCGCTATTGGATGCGGATGATTGGCGGCGCCGAGCACGTCCTCCATCTGATGTGCATCAGCGCGCCAAACCACGGAACTACCTACGGCGGCATCGTCAGCCGCCTCATTCACACCCCGCGCCAAGAGGCGGTAATGCGCTCCGTCATCGATGGTTGGTTTGGGCCGGCGGGAATGGACCAAATTGTCGGCAGCGAAGCCCTACGCGAGGCCAATCGCGATGGCGATTTGGAATCCGGCGTGAGCTATACCTGCATTGCCACCCGGTCTGATGCCGTCGTGGTCCCACCCGAAACCTGTTTCCTCGATCCCCGCGGCGTCGCAGAGGGCACCGTGCGAAATATTTACGTCCAAGACTTCGACCGCCGAGCAGTGGTCATGCACGAAGATATGCCCATGGATAAGCGCGTCCACGCCATCGTGCGCACCATCTTGGACTTAGTAGAGACTATCCCCCGCTAGTTAGAGCTCCAGCTCATCAAGAACCGCGTCAAAAGCTGGGCCCACCTGCGTGCGCCACAGCGTATCCACCTTCTGATCACCCCGGCCGGGCCCGCCATTGATGACGGCTACGCGCTTGCCCTGCTTCTTTGCCTCCAGCACAAAGCGATACCCGCTCATCACCGCAAGAGAGGACCCAGCCACCAGCAGCGAGCGGGCCTGGCCTAGCACGGCAAAGGCGGCATCGCGGCGCTCAGCCGGCACGGGCTCGCCAAAGTAGACCACGTCCGGTTTCAATAATTCCGATCCACACCGCTCGCATCCGGCCATGCGAAACGCCGCCACGTCGGATTCATCCAGGGTCACGTCACCATCCGGATTCACTTGGTCCGCCTCCACCACTAGGTGCTCCAAGTACCCCGGATTTGCTGCGGCCAAGCGCGCATCGAAATGCGTCCGCACCTCCCGATATCCGCACATCAGGCACACGACGGTTTCCATATCGCCATGCAACGCCACCAATTTCGCGCTCCCTGCCTGTTTATGCAGTCCATCAACGTTTTGGGTAACCACGCCATTAACCAGCCCGGCGCGCTCCAGTTCCACGAGCGCGTAGTGCGTGCGATTCGGCACCGCGGAATCCATGACCCGCCACCCCACAAAGCTGCGGGCCCAATACCTATGGTTCGCGGCCGGGTCGTGGCGAAATTCCTGATAGGTCATCGGCCGGTGCCTACTAAGGGAGCTGCGCGGGCCCCGATAATCCGGCACGCCCGACTCCGTAGACACCCCTGCCCCGGTTAGCACCATCACTGGGCCCTCGCGCAGCTGCTTTACGACGTCCCCTAAAGCCTTCCCTTCCTCCGTATGCGGCGCCGATTCCTCGACCACTCGGGCGATCGAACGCAGCGCGGACTGGTGGGCAAGGGAGACGGCGGGATCCATGCCCCCGATGCTAGCTTTCGGGCAAATGCTCTACATAAAGCCACTCCGAATCCAGCTCGCCGTGGCGCGAGCACGTGGTATGCCAGCCATCGGGACGTACCTGGGCCACCATGCGCCGGCCACAGATTTGGCAGTAGCGCGGCACATCGAGGCCAGCGGCAGCAGCTGGGTGCAGCGTGAAGGCCTCTTCGATCGGCTTTCCGGTATTCGGATGGAAAATCGGCTCATCCCCAGCTAGGACGGCAGCAGCCAACTCGGACGTCGGCTCGGATAAACCAGGCACTACAGGGCCTTAATAGGCAGATCGATGCGGTGCAACATGTCCACATCCTTTTCAATCTGCTGGCCCAGGGTGGTCAGGTAGTTGCCGGCGATAATGGCGTTGATGCCGCCGAGCAGGCCGCGCTCAGTGCCGTCGTCGCCAAGCGAAAGCTCGCGGCCACCAGCAAAGCGCAAGGTGGTAGACGGCATGGCCAGGCGGAACGCCGCCACGGCGCGCAGGCCCTCGCCCAGCGGAACCAGCGGGCGATCCGCAAAGGGGGTGCCAGGTCGCGGATCGAGGAAGTTCATCGGCACCTCGCACGGATCAATCTCTGCCAGCTGCGCGGCGAACTCGGCGCGCTGCTCCAGGGACTCGCCCATGCCGATGATGCCGCCGCAGCAGACCTCCATGCCTACCTCACGTACATAATCGAGGGTCTGTTTGCGCTCCTCCCAGGTGTGGGTGGTGACCACATTGGGGAAGAAGGAGCGGGAAGTCTCCAGGTTGTGGTTATAACGCTGCGCGCCCATGTCCTTCAGGCGCTGGGCCTGCTCGCGGGTCAGGGTGCCCAGAGAGCAGGAAATCTCAATATCGACGGCGTCATTGATCGCGGCAATGGCCTCGCCCACCTGGTCCAGCAAGCGATCGTCCGGCGACTTCACCGCGGCGACGATGCAGAACTCGGTAGCGCCGGACTTAGCGGTCTTCTGCGCTGCCTCCACCAGCTCAGGGATGTTGAGGCGCACGGCGCGCACCGGAGACTCAAAAAGGCCGGACTGGGAACAGAAGTGGCAATCCTCTGGGCACCCACCGGTCTTAATGGAGATAATGCCTTCCACCGATACGTCCGGGCCGCACCACTTCAGGCGGGTCTGGTGGGCGATATCGGCAATTTCCTCCAGCTGGGAATCCGGAACCTGCAATACCTGCAGCAGCTCTTCCTGGTTGAGGCCTTTGCCTTGCTCTAGGGCTTTCTCACGGGCGATGTCAACGATGCTCATGGTGCTAAACCCTACTTGAACGGCGTTCAACTTTGGTTAAAACCACATATAAATCTGTACGGAACTACCCTCGGGGGCATGACGCTTTATGATGACACCCTCTCCCTCCTCCAAGAGCTGATCCGCAATGCCTGCGTTAATGACCTCACGCCAGACTCCGGCCACGAGGTGCGCAATGCGGACAGCCTGGAAAAATTCTTCGCAGGTGAAGACGTGCAGATTGAGCGCTTCGAGTCCCACCCGGGCCGTGTTTCCATCGTAGTGACCGTCCCCGGCGATCCGGACCAGGAACCGCTGACCCTCATGGGACATACCGACGTCGTCCCCGTGGACGAGCCCAAGTGGACCAAGCCGCCTTTCGAGGCCCTCATCGAGGACGGCAAGCTCTACGGCCGCGGTTCCGTAGACATGCTCTTCATTACCGCCACCATGGCAGCGGTCACCCGCGAGGTCGCCCGCGCCGGTAACACGGGCGGTACCCTCGCCTTCGTCGGCATGGCCGATGAAGAGGCCCGCGGCGGCCTCGGCGTGCGCTTCATGTCCGAGAACCACCCCGATGCCTTTTCCTGGAAGAACTGCCTGTCTGAGACCGGCGGCAGCCACCTGCCCGGCGCGGTGGGCTTTAACGTGGGCGAAAAGGGCGCGGGCCAGCGCCGTCTGCACGTACATGGCGATGCCGGCCATGGCTCCACTCCTTATGGCAAGGACTTTGCCATCGTAAAGATCGGCGAGGTCGCCCGCCGCATCGCCACTGCTGAACCGCCCACGGCCTCCAATGAGATCTGGGAGGGCTTTGTGCGCACCTTCAAATTTGATCCCCAGACGGAGCGAGAGCTTATCGACGGCACGGGTGACTACTCCAAGTTCGGCAACCTCGACGCCTACGCCCATGCCTTTAGCCACACCACCATCGCCGAGACCGTACTGCGCGCCGGCGGCGCCATCAACGTGCTGCCTTCACATGCCTACCTGGAAATGGATGTGCGTCCTTTCCCCGGCCAGACTCAGGAGGATCTGGATGACTTCCTGCGCAGCGCGCTCGGGGACATGGCCGATGAGGTAGAAATCGAGCACCTCATCACCGAAGATGCCACGCAATCCTCCACCGATACCGAGCTGTGGCGCGCCATTGAGGCCACCTCCAAGGAATTCTTCCCCGACAAAGCCGTTGTCCCAGTTCACGCCACCGGCGGCTCGGACCTGCGCTTCGCCCGCCGCAAGGGTGGCAATGCCTATGGCTTTGCCATGCACGCCGAGGGCCGCGATATGGCCAGCGCCAATTCGCAGCTGCACAGCCACGACGAGCACCTCTACTTAGAAGACCTCGAACTGACCGTGCGCGCCTACCGCAGCTTGGTCAATCGCTTCCTAGGCCTGTCACAGGAGTAACAATTATGGCAAGATGTCTAGCATGAGCTTTGCACGTAAGTCCGCGCTGCTATCTGCAGCTACCGCCCTGACCGTAACCCTCGCCGCCCCTGCCGCTGCCCATGCCGACGCCGTCGATACCCTCCTTGCCAAGATGCCTGCCGGCCAGATTTCCTGCTCCCAGGCCAAGCAGTACTGGACCAACTCCGCTGACTACAACCAGAAGAAGTCCCAGGCCCTGGCCGTTGCCACCGTGCACCCACGCGGCAACGAAGTCCGCGGTGCCATCGGCCGCATGGATGAGGCCATTGCTCGCTGCGGCCTGAACGGCACCACTGGTCAGGGCAAGCCGGTCAACACTGGCGGCCAGCGCGGCAATGCCCCCGCACCAAAGCCGACTCCGGCCCCGTCCCCGGCGCCAGCCAAGAATGCCAAGGTCATCGAGCTGGGCATCATCCCTGGCCAGCCGACTGTCGACGTCCCATTCCTGGGCCAGACCTTCCGCATCCCGGACGCGGCCAAGATTGCCCAAAACGCTGTATCCCAGTTCCAGCTGCCGCAGATTCCGCAAATCCAGCAGCTACAGCAGCTGTCTTCTTTCTAGCGGTCTAGCTGAAAATAGATCCCGGCATGCGCGCTGCAGCCGGGATTAAATTTATGCCCGCAGTGGGGACACGCAGGCGCGGCGGAATAAGCGTGGTAGTTCATCTCGGTGCGGCAAGCGCCGCAGAGGACTGAGGGGGCGTCGGCAAGCATGGGCCCAAACTCATGCTCAGTAAGCTCGGCGTGGCACAGCGCGCAAGCAAAATATTTCCCGCAGGTGGCGCACTTATTGGCCACCACGTCCAGAGGCGAATGCCAATGCTTGCACCGGCCTTCCGCATCAATCGCGCCGTGAATCTTCATGGCCGTCAGCATACGCGCCATTCTGCTGCCACTGGTGCTTCTTTTCCTCGGATTTCTTAGCATTGCGCACGGCCTGAATGCCCACCACGATGGCGATGATGAGCGGTACCCACACCTTGCTGTAATCCATGAGGAATACGAGCCAGTCGGGCGGATCGATGTCGATGTTGAAGTCGAAATTCGGCACCGGCAGCTCTATCTGCGGCAACTCCGGCACCGGGAGCGCGATATCCGGCAGGTCGATATCCGGCAGCTCCCAATCCGGCAACAACCGAGACAAGATGCGGCTGATGATCGGGCCAAGCACGATCACGCCAATGGCCCAGCCGGACTTTCCCAAGCCACCCAGGAGCGGATATAGCACCCGCTTGAAGGAGCTTTCCTCCATGGCCTTGCGGCGCTTTTCTCCCAATGAGCCGGCCGGGGGCTCGAGGGCGACTGCCTCCTCCCCATTGCGGTAGTACACGTCGAGGAGCTCGCCAAAGGGGGAGGCTTGGATATCTAGGTAAGGCTTGGTTCGCGGGGCGGAGTTCTCGAGCAGGGTGAGGTCTTTTTCGATCTTCTTCTTAAGCGAATAGCGGCCCGCACGCGGCCGATCGTGGCGGCTGCGTACCTGACCGTTCACCACAATCTGCAGACGTGGGCTCGGGTTCTTCCGCCAAAGCCGGAAGCGTTCCGGCAGGGTGGCATCGCCTGGAACCGCGGTAAAGTCCTTTGCCTTCTTAGGCCACTGGCCCATCTCCGCGAACTCGGCATCGTATCCGCGCTGCACCTCGATGGTGCCCACTTCGGGGTGCTCTAGGCGCCACGTCTCCATTAGCTCTTCCCTGCCTTGGAGCCCACCGCGGCCCCCAGCTTGCTCGCGGCCCATGCCAGGAAAACAAATACTGGGAGGTATATCCAGGTTCCTTCATTGAAGTAGAGGGACATGGCTGCAAAATACGCCAGCCCCGCCACGCAGAAAATGGTCCAGGAGGCGCGGAAAGTGGCGCCGTCGACAAGAGCGATGGCCATCGTCAGCACGGCCATGACGATGAGCAAGGCGAGGCCGGGACAAGGTGGTAGACAGCCGGCGGCAGGCCAACGAAGACCACGGCCATGGCGATGGGCGCCCACCATTGCCACCACACGCGGCTTGGCTCGTCTTTCGATTCCGCCTCTTGCTCTAGCTCCTCAAACACGCACCCAACCTATCACAGGGCTTAACAAAGCTTATGGGGAGAAATCCTCCCTATGGCCGGCTTAATCCTCCCGGCGGAGGATACCGCGCTGAGCAGGGCGTACCTAGCGTTAAGAGTATGAAAAGCACACCACTCATCCTCGCGGCGGGCGTAGTATTCGGCGCCATCTACGGCACCAATGCGCTCCTGCCAGACATGTATGACAACCCCACCTCTGAAGTGCAGGCCGGACAGGCCCGCATCCCCGGATTATCCTGCACGGAAGAAGATGGATCCACCAGCCGTGAACCACGCTGGGACTGTGGCGGCACCCAAATCCGCGCTAAGGAAGTCGGCGTGCAAGACAAAGACCAAGCCACCCGACGCTACCTCCGGGCAATGGGTGAAGGTACGGCCATGCCGGAAGGAGACATCGACCGCGACGGGGACAAGCGCACGCTTAGCGATGGCGACCTTGTAGCCATCAGCATCGAGGGCGATGGCCCCACCACGTTCCTCTCCCTGCGCGGACCGCGCGCTGAAGAACTTGCCCAGGAGGTAGAAAAGGCATGAAGAATCTGTACTGGCTATCTATCGCTTTTGGACTGGTAGTCGCCGGCTTCTTCTTGGCCGATCGCCGGTTTACCGAGGTTGGGCTCATCGGTACGCTCATCTGCGTGGGCCTGACGCTCGGGCTGGGATTCTTGTGGTTCAGGCCGCGGCCGATGTGGCAGGGCATCCTCTGGGGTGCGCTCGCCCAGCCGGTGGTGGTTAACCTCAACGACCAAATGGTGGGGATTTCGGACAAACTGGGGCTTACCTATCTGGACGCGGCCTTTTACTCGCCGCTTCCAGAAGAAACCATCAAGCTCCTTGGCGTCGTTATTATTATTGCGGCTTTTGGAAACGTGAAGCAGCCCTACCAAGCCGCCGCGGTCGGCATGGCCGTAGGCCTTGGTTTTGATGCCATGGAAAATGTGCCGTTCATCCTCAACGCGGCCATCGATAACTTGGACGGCGACCTCTGGGGCGTCATCATTACCGGTATCGGACGATTCTTCACTGGCGCCTTTAGCCATGCGCTGTATACGGGGGTTGCGGCGTGGGGCGTCGGCAAGCTCTATGCGGGCGCGCGCCACGGGTATTGGCAGGTGGCCGGATTTTGGCTGGCCGCTATTGCCCTACATACCTTGTTCAATGGCGCGACCATGATTGCGGGTGAGTGGCCGGCGACCATCCTTGTTATCGCCCTCATCACGTGGGCGCTTATTATCTGGGGCCTGCGATTCATGCGCAAGCAGGACAAGAAACACGCGGCACAAAGCAGCGAAAAGTCCCTACCCGCTAAAGATTCGGAATATAGCTCCTGAGCTGGCTCAATGCGAAGAAAAAGGCTCGTGTCCGGTGGGTGTTATAAGGTGTGAATCGTACACAAGTTCACACGATAATTTAGGTACGATGCACCATGGAAGAACCCTACTTTTCCACGACCAACACCACCGACCCCACCACACGCTTAGCCTTTGAGATGCGAAAGGCGGAATACGAGTTTTGGGTGAGCCAAGTCCCGGAGCTCGATTCTGATTTCGAATTAGTTACCCAATCCCTCTACCGCACCACAGGCGTCAACGAAGGCCGGATTGGCCATATCCTCATGGCGCTGCACCGCTTGGAGGAGCTGCCCGAGCTCCAAGCGCTGCAGCACCGCCTCTACCACTTGGACCTCGACCGGATTATTGCCATCAATAAGTCCCTCAACCGCTTGGGCAATCCGACGCCGGAGGTGGTGGCGCGCATCGATGAGCAGCTCACCGCCTACCTCACCCCTACCCGGCCCAACCAGACCATGCGCACACAGGCGCAGATCAAGCGCAAACTCAACGAGCTCATCAACCTCGCGGATGACACATTGGCCGTCACCCAGGGCCCTACACAGCCGCGCTACACCATGGAAAATTGGGGCGATAACACCTCGGCGGTGACTTTGAGCGCGGACCCGGCGGTTATCGCGAGCGTCGATAAGTGCGTCCGGCAGACCGCGCTGGAGCTAGATTGCTCGCTTGCCGACGCCGCCGTTGCACTCCTCACCGGCCGCACCCAAGCCCCCGAGATCATCCTCAACGCCTACAAGGCCACCGACGTGCCCAATTCCCCGGCGTTCATTGAGTCAGTGGGCTGGCTCGACCCGGCGCGCTCCAATGCGCTGCCCTACACTAAAATCCGGGAGATGGACCCTAACCACGAGGTCAAGGGCTATGTCACTCCCGCCGCCATGGCCGCGTACCTGGAAGGTTTCGACGGCACCTGCCGCTACCCCGGCTGCAACCGCCCGGCCACGGCCTGCCAGAAAGATCACCGCATCAACCACGCGGATGGCGGGCCGACCACCCCGGCAAACCTCGCCTGCTTATGCCAGCACCACCACAACGTAAAGACCGATGGCCGGGCCTTTTATGTCATGGATCCACATACGCGCGACATCATCTGGCTTTTTGAGGACGGCACCTGGACCACCACCGAACCCTCTGGCCCATTGGCGCAGAAGAACAAGAACTGGGTGCAGACCTTCGCCCAAACCATGACTGCCCACCGCGCCCGAGCATATGAAGAGGCGCAAGAACTCATGCGCCAGCAGAAAACCACCCCTAAGGAGGAGGAATAAAACCACCAGCTTCCCTACAGTGGCTGGTATGACGCAAAATTTATTCACACTTGACGAGCTCGTAATTTCTCAGACCAAGTCCTTCCTCAACGATCAGTTCATGATCACCGATCTAGACGGCACCCCGGTGGGCACTATCCTGCAATCCACCAGTCTCAAAGACATGGTGTTTAAATCCTCTCGCAGCTTGGAGGTCGCACTCACGGATGCTGAAGGCAACCCGCTACAGACGGTCATGACGATTTCGGACCCGCCGAATTTTCTGCGGGATACCTATGAGGTGCACTTGCCGGGAATCGAAAAGCCCATGGCCGTCATTACCAAGCGTTTCTCCATGCTCAAGACAAAGTTGGACTTGACCATGGAGGGCTTTGCCGACGTCGAAATTCACGGCGACTTCTGGGATTGGAACCTTTCCATCACTTCAGAAGATCGCCTGCTTGCTGACGTCTCTAACGAATGGACTGGCATGGGTAATTTCTTCATGGGCAAAAACACGTATCGCCTGCGCATCACGCCGGGCCTCAATGAGCAACATCACGCCGCCATCATCGGCACCGTGATGAGCATGGATATGCTGCGCACCAAGCAAAAGAATAGCGACTAAGAAAAATAAAAAGGTGCTGTTGCAAAGTTGGGCGGAGAGCAGCGAAGACTCAGTTTCTCATTCCCTGATGGCCGCTGCGTGTGGGCGTTGTTAGGCGGTCTCGAAGACCCGGTTGACGATCACCGCGTCCGGAGTCGGTTGCCCGTAGGCAAACATCGCGCCTTACCCTTTCCGCAATGAGTACATCGCCTCCATCCCTTTCAACATCCGATATGCAAATGTCCGGTTCTTAAACGCGCCTTTCGGCCCGAGGATCCGCTTCAGCCGACCATGGTCGCCTTCCAGGATGTTGTTGAGGAATTTCACCTACCGGTGTTCCACTGTTGGCGGGCAGATTCCCTCTGACTTCAACTCGGCGATTGCCCTGGCAAGGCAGGGTGCTTTATCGGCGTTGATCACTTTGGGATACCCGGCTGACGCATTGGATCTGACGACCTTGGCCAGGAAACACTTCGCTGCGGCCACGTTCCGCTTCGGAGAGAGGTAAAAGTCCAGGGTCTGGCCACCGGCGGTGATCGCCCGATAGAGATAGCACCACCTGCCGCCGAC
>NZ_MKXT01000022.1:0-11001 GCF_001913985.1 Corynebacterium sp. S5S1 | reverse complement strand
GTCCAGCTCAGGGGCGTATTTCTGAACCCAGCGGTAGATCGTGGCGTGATCGAATGGCACGCCCCGCTGAAGTCATCATTTCCTCCAGATCGCGGTAGCCCACCCCGTAGCGGCAGTACCACCCACTGCCCACAGAATGATGCCACGGGGGAAATGACGACCAGAGAAAATACCCATGGCTGTGACTATTTCACGTCGCCCTTCCTACTGCCCCAACTTTGCAACAGCACCTTTCAGGGTCATATGGGGCAGTGAAGAGAAGTGGCGGATCAGTGGACGGCGGTGGATGCCGGAGTAGGCGTGGTGTGTTCCTCCTTCGACTCGGTCGGAGCCAGGTGAGCCGGATCCAGATCAATGCGGCGCAACAGCTGGGCGTTCAGGGCTACCACGATGGTCGAGGCAGACATCAAGATCGCGCCCACGGCCGGGGACAGCACGAACCCGATCGAGGCGAGCACTCCGGCGGCCAGCGGCACGGCGAGGATGTTGTAGCCAGAGGCCCAGATCAGGTTCTGGATCATCTTGCGGTAGCTGGCTTGGGACAGCTCAATCATCGACAGCACTGCCCGCGGGTCATCACTGGCTAGGACCACCCCGGCAGATTCCATGGCCACATCCGTGCCGGCACCGATGGCGATACCGACGTCCGCGCGGGTCAGAGCGGGGGCGTCATTGACACCGTCACCGACCATGGCCACGCTCAAACCCCGGTCCTGCAGCTGCGTGACCTTGGTGTCTTTGTCCTGGGGCAGGACCTCGGCGAAGACCTCATCAATGCCTAAGTCCTGACCGACGGCGTGGGCCACCTGCTGGGCGTCGCCGGTGATCATCGCGACCTTCACCCCGCGGTCCTGCAGGGCTTTCACGGCGGCGCGGGATTCGGGGCGGATCTTGTCCTCGACGGCCACCGCACCGATGATCTGACCGTCGCGGACAATATGGAGCACACCGGCCCCACGCCCGGTCCAGGCGCTGGTGGTGTCGGTGAGCTCGGCCGGGGTGGTGAGGTTGAACTCGCGCAGCATGTTCGGCCCGCCCACGAGGATCTCAGCGCCATCGACAGTGGCCCGGACCCCCCGGCCGGAGGCGGCGCTGAAACCAGTTGCACGGATTTGCCGACGGGAGGCCTCGGGATGGGCGGCCGCAGCCGCCACGATGGCGCGGGCCACGGGGTGCTCGCTGTCGGCCTCCGCGGCGGCGGCCAGGGCCAGCAGCTCGCCCTCGGTGACGCCGACAGCTGCCGCAACACCGGTGACCGCGTGCGCACCCTCGGTCAGGGTGCCGGTTTTGTCGAAGAGCACCACGTCGATGGCGCGCATCCGCTCGAGCGCCATCCGGTCCTTGATGAGCACCCCGGATTTCGCGGCCCGCTCGCTGGAGATCGCAATGACCAGCGGAATCGCCAGGCCCAGGGCATGCGGGCAGGCGATGACCAGCACCGTAACCGTGCGCACCACGGCATCGTCCGGGCTGCCGATGATGGTCCACACCACCGCGGTGATCAGAGCGGAGATCAGCGCGAACCAGAACAACAACGCCGCCGCCCGATCCGCCAGGGCCTGGGCCTGGGAGGAGGACTCCTGGGCGTCGGCAACCATGCGTTGGATCCCGGCCAGGGCGGTGTCCCCACCGGTAGCCTCCACCCGGATGCGGACGGTGTTGTCGGTGGCCACGGTACCGGCGACCACCTTGTCACCGGTGTCGCGGAAGACGGGACGGGATTCGCCGGTGATCATCGCCTCATCGAATTCGGCGGCTCCGTCGAGGATGGTTCCGTCGGCCGGCACCCGGGCACCGGCCCTCACCAGCACGACGTCGTCGACGACCAACTCGGAGATGGCCACGGTGCGGGTGGTCCCGTCGATGACTTTCTCGGCCTCATCCGGCAGCAGGGCAGCCAGCGCGTCAAGCGCGGAGGACGCGGCCCCGAGAGCGCGCATCTCCAGCCAGTGGCCCAGCAGCATGATGGTCACCAACAGGGCCAGCTCCCACCAGAAGTCCAGGTCAAAACCGCCCAGCCCCAGAGTGGTGACCCAGGAGGCGACAAACGCCACGGTTATGGCCATGGCGATCAGGAGCATCATCCCGGGTTGGCGGGATTTCAGTTCTTTCCATCCGCCCTTGAGGAAAGGCGTTCCGCCGTAGACGAAGATGATCGTGCCCAGCACCGGGGGGATCCAGGTGGATCCGGGGAATGCCGGGAGTTGGTAGCCGAGCAGCTGGGCGACCATGGGGCTGAAAATAGCGACGGGAATGGACAGAATCAGCGACCACCAGAAGCGGTCTCGAAACATTGCGGTGCTGTGTCCGGCGTGTTCGCCGTGACCATGAACGTGGTGGTCTTCGTCCGGGGCGGAATGCGGGTGATCGTGAGGCATCGCCTGGCCGTGGGTGTCGGCATCTGCGTGGTGTTCGTGGCTGGCATGATCCGGGTGGTGGGTGTGGTCTGTTTCCGGAGCGGGGTGATCACCATGGTGATCGCCGGAATGGTGGGGAGTGCTCATGACGTTCCTTTCGCTCAACCCGGCCGGGGTCGAGATGATGGGTGAACTGATCAGGATAAGACGGTGTAGCCGGCCTCCTCGATGGCCCGGCGAACCATCTCCGGAGGTACGACACCGGTGACCGTGACGGTGGAAACACCACCAGCAGCGAGATCAATCTGGACGTCGTCGACCTGGGGGAGGGCCTGAAGGGCCTGGGTCACGCTTTTCGCGCAGTGCCCGCAGGTCAGGCCGGTGACCTGGTAGCTAGGGGAGGACCCTCCTGCTGACGAGTCGCTGGTGGCAGGGGTGGAGGCGGTGTCGGCACGTGAGGCAGGTCCGCAACAGCTGCAGCCGTGGGAGGCCATCGGCAAAAGGCGGGGCGGGGAGGTGATCATGGGAAAGCTCCTTCGGTTCGGTGGGGTGCGGCGATGCCGCTCTCTAGCGTATACCCCCAGGGGGTATATTTTCAGCATACCCCCTGGGGGTATATTTTCAAGGGGTAGAGGGCACGGCCCTCACGCGGGGCAGGGTGTGGTCACCGAGCAGCCTCCTCACTTTCGGGAGGGGACAGCGGGAGGCGGAGGGCAAACACCGCTCCGCGACCAGGTCCGGGGGAGGTGGCGGTGAGAGTGCCGCCGTGGGCCTCGATCAATGCCTTGGAGATGGTCAGACCGATACCGGCCCCGCCGTTGTCCCGGCTGCGGGCGGCATCCCCCCGGTAGAAGCGTTCGAAGATGTGTCCGAGCTGGTCAGGTGGGATGCCCTCGCCGTCATCGGCGACGTGGATGAGCGCGGTGGACGCCCCCTGTCGGTGGACGCTGATCCGGACCTGCCCGCCGGCCGGGGTGTGCCGTAGCGCGTTCGACAGGAGATTGCTCATCACCTGGCCGAAGCGTTGCCGGTCCACGAGCACCCGGGCGGTGTCTGTAATGGTCTCGACCTGTAAATCGACGCCTTTGTCAGCATAAGCTTCCCCCGCGGCAGCAGCGGCGGTATGGAGCAGATCCCCGAGCCCTTCCTCCTTCAGGTCCAAATCGATCCGGTGTTCCTGGGCCCGGGAGACATCGTCGATGTCTTCCATCAACCGGGTCAGGCGGGTGAGTTGGTCAGCCATGATCGTGTGGGTGGCATTATTCCAGTCCACGACCCCGTCCTGGAGACCATCGAGGTAGACCGTGAGCACCGATAAGGGGGTGCCCATTTCGTGGGCCAGATCAGAGAGCATCTGGCGGCGGACCTGTTCGGTGTGTTCCAGCCGGTCGGCCATGGTGTTGAAGGCATGCGCCAGGGTGGTGAACTCGGGGCCTGCTTTTCCGGCGGGCACGCGGATACGGGAGTTGCCGGCCGTCAGGCTGGTAGCGGCGTGGGTGAGATCCTGCAGGGGGGTGCGCAGACGACGCGATAACCACAGGCTGGCCAGCAGGGCGCTGATCAAGGCGGTGGGCAGGGCGACGGCCAGGGTGATCAGGTTGGCGCCCCGGTAGGCCTGCTCGGCATGGAACAGCTCCAGCGAGGGGTCCTCCCGGCCGGTCATCAACATATGATCATGGAACAGGGTCGGACCCACCATCGTGGCCACGGCCGCGGCCACCAGCAGGCTAATCACCACGACCAACACCTGGGCGGCCAGGAAGCGGAAGGTCAGGCCGGGTCCGTGATTCATGGCTGCCCCACCCGGTAGCCCACGCCACGCACGGTGTCGATAAACCCCCGGCCCCGGGTGTCGGTGCCGAGCTTGCGACGCAAGTTGCCGATGTGGACATCGACGATGCGTTCATCACCGACCCAGGTGGTGTCCCAGACCTCGGTGACCAGGTCGTGGCGGGTCAGCACCTGGCCGGGGCGCAGGGCCAGGGCAACCAGCAGCTCGAACTCCGTGCGGGTGAGCTCCACGGTCGTCTCCCCCACCCGCACCTCATGGGCGACGGGGTCAAGGATGAGGTCCCCAACGATCAAGGGGGTGGTCACCTGCGGTGGGGTGATGCTGGTGCGCGGGCGGCGCAACACCGCATGCACCCGGGTCACCAGTTCCCGGATGCTAAAAGGTTTGGTGATGTAGTCATCCGCCCCCAGGGTCAAACCGCTGATCTTGTCGTCCTCGCTGCCACGCGCAGTGAGCATGAGGATGTAGCAGTCCGAGAAGGTGCGGATGCGTCGGCACACCTCCAGGCCGTCGAGTTCGGGCAGCCCCAGATCCAGCACCACAACATCGGGGGAAAAGCGACGGGCCTCGTCCATGGCCTGGGTACCGGTGTGCGCCTGGCGGGTATCGAAGCCAGCCCGGATGAGGTAGGAAGCCACCATCTGAGCCAGGGGTTGTTCATCATCGACGACCAGCACCCGCCCCGGGGGCGTGGCGGTGGTCGGTGTGCGGTCAGCCATAGACCCCAGTATCGCTCCGGCCAGGGGGGAATACCACCCTCGCTCAGTACCCGGCGGGGAAATCTTCATCAAATCTTCAAACATCACCCTTCGACCGCCGTCACCCCTGTGTCCCACCCTGGGTCGGCGGCATCGCCTCCCCTGGTCGGTTCAGCAGGCGCCACCAGGGATTTCACTGTCTGCACCGCATACCCGGGGCGGGTAGAAGTACATCACCCACGGCTGTGGGGTGGTGTCCCGGTGGTGACCCAGCCCACCGAATTCACCCCCTTTTCGCCCTGTTATAAGGCTGTGAACAGGGTTTTTGATTTCTAGTCCGTCAGGCACCCGTGCTAGATAAAGGTATGGCATCGACCTTGAGACGGTGTCTTCTCATGGTCTTACCACGATCCAAGGAGATTGACGTGAAACGAGCAGCGATCGCAGCCGCCGCCCTTGCCCTCGCCCTCACGGGGTGTTCGGCTGCCGACCCGGAACCCACCGCCGATGGGACGGTGTCGCAGGACACATTCCTGACTGCCCATGGCCTGGCCGACATGGACGCGGTGGAGATCATTGATCACCTCGACCGGCAGAAGGTCACTGAGCGTCCCACGGATCTGATCGCCTCAGTACGTGCCGATGAACTGCTGCTCTCGAGCGATGACCAGGAAGTTGTGCTCGATCTTCCCGACAATCAGACGTATGTCTCGATCGCACCCTATCTCACCTCCACCCACGACTGCTTCTACCACAGCCTCACGACCTGCCAGGGGGAACTCGACAATGAGGATATCCAGGTCACGATCACCGATGAGGCGACCGGTGAGGTGCTGGTGGACGAGACGACAACCACCTTCGACAACGGGTTTATTGGCTTCTGGCTTCCCGATGATGCCACCGGCCTGATTGAGGTCAGCTACCAGGGGCGTACCGGCACCACGGAGTTTTCCACCGCCGACGACGGTGCCACCTGTGTCACAGACCTGCGCCTGACGTGATGGCTCAGCAGGGTCCTCACCTGCGCCTGTCTCCCGTGTCACTGAAATCCTGCACCAAGGAAGGTTAAATCATGATGAACGCGTTTTCCCGACGACAGTTTCTGCTCGGCGGGCTCGTCCTCGCCGGCACCGGGGCCGTGGCCGCCTGCACCAGCGACCCTGGACCCGCTGCCTCGGCACCAGGTTCCTCTCTTCGCCCCACTCCCACCCCCACTGCGCTCGGTGAGCCGACGGTGCGCCGGACACTGAACGCCCGGCCCCTCTCTCTGGATATCGGCGGCATCGAAGCCAAGACGTGGGGATACGTCTCTGACACCGGGGATGCGGCCATTGAGGCCACTGCCGGCGACGTCCTACAGGTCGATATCACCAATGAACTGCCTGAGAGCACCTCCATCCACTGGCATGGCATCGCACTCCACAACGCAGCCGACGGTGTGCCCGGCATGACCCAGGACCCCATTGAACCTGGCGAGTCTTTCTCCTATGTTTTTGAAGTCCCCCATGGTGGCACCTACTTCTACCATTCCCACTCCGGCCTGCAGCTTGATCGCGGCCTCCACGCCCCACTGATCGTCCGTGACCCGCAAGACGCTGAGGACCAGGACGTCGAGTGGACCATCGTGCTCGACGACTGGGTCGATGGCATTCAGGGCACTCCCGACGATGAGCTCGACAAGCTCACCGGAATGGGTTCGGGTGACCATAACGGGAAGAAGGGGATGGGAGGTCACGGCCATATGATGCACGGCACCCCGGACCGGGTACTGGGCGGGGATGCCGGCGATGTGATGTATCCGCACTACCTCATCAACGGACGTATCCCCCGTGCTCACCGGACCTTCGAGGCTCGCCCGGGCGACAAGGCCCGCCTGCGGTTTATCAACTCCGGCGGTGACACCATCTTCAAGGTGGCCCTCGGTGGCCACCGCATGACCGTGACCCACACCGACGGCTTCCCTGTCCAACCCAGGGAGACCGAATCGATCTACCTGTCGGTGGGCGAGCGTGTCGACGTCGAGGTCATCCTCGACGACGGTATCTTCCCGCTCACGGCTTTGGCGGTGGGTAAGGACGACCGTGCCTTCGCCGTCATCCGCACCGCCGGCGGCCAGGCCCCCCACCCCGATGTCGACTTCCCCGAGTTGTCGTCCACCGGACTGCTTCTGTCCTCCCTGAAGCCAGCAGACCGTGCACTCCTGCCCGAGGACACACCAGACCGAGAAGTCAGCATCGACCTGGGCGGGCAGATGATGCCGTATGAATGGAGCATTCTCACCGACGGCCAATCCTCCTCCGCGACCGTGCAGGAGGGCCAGCGCCTGCGGATGGTCATGCGCAACAGGACCATGATGCCCCATCCCATGCACATCCACGGCCACACGTGGGCGCTGCCCGGCAGCGGCGGGCTACGCAAGGACACCGTCCTTCTCCGCCACGGAGAAACCATGATTGCCGACCTGATCGCTGACAACCCCGGTGAGTGGGCATTTCACTGTCATAACGCCTATCACATGGAAACCGGGATGTTCAGCTCGCTTCGCTACGAGTAACCCCCACAGCAGGGTTGAGTGCCGAGGTGGGCGGGGGTGCCCCCGAGTAGTGGACACGGCGTTGGTGTCAGGGTTGAGCAATGTGTGCCAGGAGTTGACGGGATTGAAGTATGCGTCGGCGTGCACGGCAGCAAGTTCAATGATGCGGTCGTAGCACTTGTTAAAGCCGGTGGTTTCGGCATCAATGACCGCAAAGACCGGCTTGCCCGGTGTGCGCGGGGCGTAGCGGTTGAGGAGGTTTTCTAAAAAGCCCATGGCCTCAAACCTAGAGGCCCATACCGACATGCCCACCTAAACGCTATCGAACACTGCAACCAACGTGGATTTCTGTGGATAACCACACTAGCCCTGTGCGGGTTGTCCACAAGGTTAGTGTGGTTGGCCTTTCGTAGCGGGCGTGGGTGTGGTTGCCTTAGTGCTATGAGCACTTCGCAGGACTATCCGAACTCCACCCCAACCCCCGCTACTACGACCACTGGGGAGGGTCAGCGGCGGGGCCGAGTTTGCGGGATATTTCCCAGCAGGAATTAAATACTGCTACCCAGTACATGATTGATGAGCATGGATATGCTGCGCACTAAGGAAAAAGGAGCGACTAGGAAAAATAAAAAGAGCCGGAGTGGAAACTTCTGTGGTTTCCATCTCCGGATTTCGATGGTGGGATGTTCACGATGGCAGCTCAACATTGCTTTTCAAGAAGCGTATCCCGAGCTGCGGATATGAAATCTCCCGGGAATTACCGGATGGAACCGGCATCTGCATAGAAAACGGAATAAGAAAAATTACAACAAGGTGTTTTCTCCAAGCAGCAAGAAGCGTTTGCTCGGATTTGTGGCGCAACATGTTTGGAAGACTTGTTCAATTCGCTTTTTGCCACGTTGCCGGATCCACTCCCTGGAAACTGGCACACTGAAGTGAGACTTCACAACGCGTGATGTTCAAGATGGAAGTTCAAGCCTGTTTTAAGAAGCACTTCCCGGCCTGAGCGTGTGGCCTATCTCTCAAAGCTGCCTTCCAAAATCTCTACTCCTCACAACGAGCAATCCGAAAACTAAGACACACATCACCCCTGCACCAATACTAAGGGAAGAAACACCCCAAAGACTCGATATTGCCCCTCCGAGCGCACCACCGATACCTACACCAAAATTGAAGATAGTAACGAAAAAGGACTGTGCAATGTCTGCCAAGTTAACTGCATTTCTGGCTAAGGCAGTCTGCAGAACTGTCGGTGCACCACCAAACCCCAGTCCCCAGACGATTATTCCAGAAATGAAAAAATAGTTGGGAGCTGCCGGTACCGACAAGAGCAAGAATCCTAAAAGCATCAACGCGCCTGAGATTAGACCAGTCAGGAACAATCTCTTATCTACAACGACAGCAGTAAGTAAAATACTGATCCCCGCAGAAATCCCGAAAAATAGAAGCACGACATCTACGCCAAGAGCTATTCCCACACCACTGGTTAAAGGTTGAATGTACGTGTAAACCATGTTGTGCGCTACTGTCCAGCCGAAGAGCGCTACAAGCACCCCCATCACACCAGGCATCAAAATCGATCTCTTAAGAACTTTGGTTCCTGGGCCATCTCCAACAAGTCCCGGCCGGGGAGGAACTGTAAACATAATCCATAACGCCAAAACGATGGATGCAACTGTTAGCATGCCGAGCGTCAATCTCCAACCAAAGTGTTGACCCCCTAATGCACCAAGCGGGACTCCAAAAGCTAAGGCGAAAGGCTGCCCAAAACCGATAATGGCAAGTGCGCGACCTTGGTTTTCCGAACTGACCAAACTCCGAGCGTAATTTGCCACAAGGCCCCAAACGACGCCTCCAGCCATACCGGCAAGAAACCTAGCAAGAAAGGCTAACCACAAATACGAAGTAATAGCAGTGAGAGCGTTGAAAACGCCAAGCCCCATGATAGCTATAACCAAAAGACGCTTACGCGGCATTTTTCGAGTTGCTGTCATCACCGGTATTGCAGCCACCACAGATCCAGCTGCATAAGCGGTTAGAAACTGTCCTACTTTTCCCGTTGTCGTTCCAAAGGACTCACCCATATCAACCAAAACCCCCGTAGGAATGGTCTCGGTCATTATGGCCAAGAAAGCGGCAAACGCTAACCCTGTCAATTGTAGGACTGGTATATCTGCTTTCGATTTCCGATTCGACATGATTGGCAATAATCAATCTTCCTAAAATGCTCGCAGTCCGGTCTCCCTACATCCGGAGTGCAAGCAACGTAGATTCTGGCTCCCTATCCTCCTCTATGCGCTTTCCAATCTTGTGCTTCCACAAAATACGTATCGAATTCATCTTCTCGACGGGCAAGCTCATCTTCAGGCGCCTTGCCACTCATTATCCGTCCCAAGATACGGAAATACTCAAACCTCTCCACACCGGGTGCGATAGTTACCAGTACATCCGCATCGCTACCCTTAGCGGCTCCAAAAGCATGAGGAACACCCGGAAGAACCAATGCGCAATCACCCGCACCTAGCTGGTAAATGTGGCCATCCTCCCAAAACTCCAGTTCCCCTTTAGTGACGTAGAAGAACTCACACGAAATCTTATGAAAATGTGGAACGGCTCCCTCACCCCCATCAAAAAGTTGAATATTTTGTACACTCACATTTCCTTTTGCATCCGAGGCATCCACCAGCAATCTTGCCTTCGGAAGGCGAGAGGAGGAAGCATCTGCCACTATTTCGGGTTCAGAAATTAACATCTTAAATCTCCATTGGTTGTTCGCTGACGAACTATATAGTTCGCTACCGAACTTCTTTTGTCAAGCGCTACACTAAGTTTCAGCAACCCGAAAGGAACAAAATGGACCCCATCTCCACAGCCATGAACAAATGGACGAGGATAAATCCCCACGTCGATGTGGATGCAATGGAAACAACCCTTCGCCTCACCCATCTGTTAAGAGCAATCAAAAACGAAGTGACGACCATCCATGAACAAGCTGAATTAGCTCCGGGCGACTTCGATGTTCTAGCAACGATCCTCCGCCAGGAAAACATCACCCCGGGACAACTTGCACACGCCCTACTTCTGTCAAAGGCCGGAATTACCGGAAGACTTAACAAGCTCAAAAAGCAAGGACTCATTGATGAAGAAATGAATCTTAGCGATAAGCGAGGAAAAACTCTGACACTAACGCCAGAAGGACACGACCGAATAATGTCCATCGTTGAAGCCCATGCCACAGCTGAGCGAAAAGCCCTCAACCACCTGTCCAGTACACAACAGGATGAACTGCTCGAATTGCTACGATCTTGGAGCAAAGAAAGCCCAGCCTAAACGACAGGATGTGTTGGCGAGGTTAGATGATTAGCCATTCTGGCGTGCTGCTTTTAGGATGGTGCTGTTGCAAAGTTGGGGCAGTAGGAAGAGTGACGTGAAATAGTCACAGCCTTGGGTATTTTCTCTGGTCGTCATTTCCCCCGTGACATCATTCTGTGGGCAGTGGGTGGTACTGCCGCTACGGGGTGAGCTACCGCGATCTGGAGGAAATGATGACTTCAGCGGGGCGTGCCATTCGATCACGCCACGATCTACCGCTGGGTTCAGAAATACGCCCCTGAGCTGGAC
>NZ_MKXT01000059.1:2517-6582 GCF_001913985.1 Corynebacterium sp. S5S1 | reverse complement strand
GAACACCGGCTCGACGTAGGCGCTGTAAGCATCCTTGAAGAACCGGGTGGTTGCGTCCCACGCGCTCTTCATGAAATCGGTGAAGTTCGCCCAGATTTCACGGCCCTTTTCGGTCTTGGTGAAAAACGCCCACAGAGCGACACCAGCCGCGACAATAGCGGCACCGATAAGAACAATGGGGTTAGCTGCCATGACCAGGTTAAACGCGGTCTGAACACCCGTCCATAGTTTCGTCGCGCCAGTAATCAGCTTCGTGGTTTTCAGCATCTGCAGAAGCCCACCAGCGGCCTTAGCCGTCTCGATAAACTTCATTGCCTTGTACAGGGCAACAAACTGCGTCGCCGCAGCACCCAGGCCAAGCGCCAACGGCCCCAACCACGTCGCATTATCCTGCACAAACCGACCAACACGCTGAAACGCGTCACCCACCGCATCCATCACAGGACGCAAAGCACCACCCTCACCAGTCACGTCCTTAATCGCGCCGGTGACATTCTTCAGCCCAGTAGTCACAAACTCGACAGCCGTAGTCAACGGGCCAATAAACGGCTCAATAACCGCAGCACCAAAGTTCGAAAACGCCGTCTTCATGTTCGACATCTTCGCCGGCAACGTCTGGCCCATCTCCTTAGCCAGGTCACCCGTACCCTTATTCACCGCACCAACAAAGTCCTCGAAGGAAACCTTGCCGTCCGAGACAGCCTTCTTAATCTCCTCCTGCGACATACCCATGTGGTCAGCCAGGTACTTCGTCGCATTCACACCAGCGTCGGCCATCTGGTTCAGATCCTCACCAGTGACCTTGCCCGCCGCGCTCATCTGCTGCAGCACACGACCAACATCAACACCGGAGCCCTCCGCAATCGAGGACAGGGCAGTGAACGCATCAATCGCATCATTCATCGGCTTACCCAGCTGCACACCCGACTGGGCGAACATCGCCGAGTACTTCGCCGCGTCAGCCAAAGACACACTGGTGCCGGTGACCTGCTCGGTCAGCTGCTCCATTTGCGCCTTCGTCTGGTCAGCCGACAGGCCAACCGACTGGAACATGATTTCGGCGCGTTGAATATTCATTAGGCGCTCGAAACCACCCGATAGCACGCTAGTGACACCGCTAATACCAGCGAAAGCACCAGCCATACCACCGGCCTTCTTCGCAATGTCCATCATCGAGCGGCCGAACCCACCGGCCTTACCCGTGGCACCGCCCATAGCGCCACCGAACTTCGTGACATCACCAGCGGCCTTACGGGCCTCCGCACCCGCCTTATTAGTGGCCTGCGCCGCGTCCTGCACCGCCTGCTTATGCAGATTCTCCTTCGACTTCAACGAGTCCGTAGCATTCGCTAGATTAGCCCGCGCCTTACCCAAATCACCTTCAGCACGAGCCGCCGCAGTATTCGCGCTACCGGACTGACGCTTCGCCTTCTCCAGCTCACGCTCAGCCGCCGCCGTCTGCTTCGTACCCGCCCCATAACGGTCGCGGGTATCAATCAGATTCTGCTCTGCAGCCTTCACCGCGTCAGCGGCAGACCTCGCCTTAGCGCGAGCCTCATCCACCCCAGCCTCAGCAGCCTTGACCTTACCGACAGCCTCAGCCGACTTAATCCGCGCCTGAGACAACTGATCCTCAGCACGCTTCACCGCGTTAGAAGTCGTAGACTGCCCACTACGAGCAGCCTCCAAATCCTTCTCAGAGCGGGCAACACGCATAGAAGCGTCTTCATTCTTCGCCTTCGCAGTCGCGACCTTATTCTCGGCGGCGATAATCTGCGACGCGGACGCATTACCCTTAGAGCGGATATTCTCCAACTCCTGCTCCGCGACAGCCAACTCCTTCGCTGACTGCGCCTCATCACGGCGGGCACGAGCAAGCGCGTTAGTAGCCTGCTCGATCTTACGGGCAAGCGCCTTACCCGCCGACTCCCCGGACTTAGAGAACTCCTTCTCGAACTCCTGACCCGACTTACGCGCAGCGCCGGAGGCCTCCTTCATGACAGTGGCGACAAAGCCCTTCATCTGCGCGTTAACGGGAACCCAAACGCCACCAGCCATGATCTTGACCTCCAGTGCCTATAGCGAATCCAGGTAATCCGCCACCTGCTCAGGAGTAGCGTCCCCGAAATCACCGAACTTCGATTTGTTATCTGTCTCCGACCACGGGAACCGTGGCCTATTCTCCGAAGGCAGCTCAGCCTTCTTATCCCCCGCCGCGCGCGCCGCAATCACAGAGCCGCGCATGTTCTCCCACATGATTGCCCACAGCATGTCGAGGGTCGCGCCCCACTCCCTACCGTCAGTGAGATGGCGAGTGTGGGGGCCAGCGTCCGGCAACCCCTCAAGTAGGACCCGGAGTTTCCGCAGCGTTATCTCACGCCGGAAATACGCCGCTATCGGGTCCCACCCGTAGAACCGCTCAAACGCGGCTTCTAGCGCTTCCGGCGACGCGCTGCCCGTCGCGAGGAGCGATTGCCACGAGTAGGGTTTCCCCCAACCTCATCGCGGGATTCGTTCATGTACTGGGTGAACACCATGAAGAACAGGTTGCTGGTGCCACCAACCTCAAGGAACTGGTCGTACTGCTCGGCGCCCATGTAGAACTCGGCAATGTCCGGGCCGTCCTCCAGCTCGGAGAGCTCATCGAGTGCGTCATCGTCCAGCAGGATTGGGTCGCGGAACGTGAACGTCTTGCCCTGGTAGTCGAATGGGACCATGCCCTTTTCGGCTCCGGTGGCTTCCTCGCGCTGCTTCAGCAGTTCGTCGAGATTCAGGTTAGTCATGGCAGACCTCCAAAAAAGAGTTAAGAAAAAAGAAGTATGTGGTGGCAGACCCATTTACGCGGGCATGAAAAAAGAAAGGGGCGCGGGCCGGGTCTGCCACGAAAACAACCCGCCCCCCCCCAATGCGCCCCAGCGCCGGTTTAGCCAGCGACCGGGATAGTCACCTGCTGCGACGCAGACAGGTTCTTCGAGTCCTTCACGGTCACCTTCGCCGAAATGCTGGAACCGGACACGCTCGCAACAGTGCCGGAAATCTTGCCGGAGGCCTTATCAATCGACAGGCCAGACGGCAGACCAGTAGCCGAGAACTCATACGGCTCCGTGCCACCAGAAGCAGTAACGGTAGCGGTGTACGCCTGACCCTTAGTCAGCTCCGGCAGAGTAGCGCCGGAGGACACCTTCAGGGTGTTCACACCGTCGGTGGACTCACCAGTAGCGGCACGGCCACCAGAAGCCCACTCCGAGTTGAACTGCCAGTTCGCGGTCTTACCAACCGCCTCCGGCTCAGTAGAGCCGTAGTCAGCCTCAGAAGCCGGGTAGGTGTTGTAGGTGAGTTCCAGGCCGACCATGTCGTCCTTCTTAAACACCAGGGAACCGCGCTCGGTGATCTGCGCGTCGAACAGGGTCAGGCGCATGGCCTTGTCCTTGTCGATGACGTCGAGGGACAGGAACTCGTGCGGGAAGTCCGGCAGGTTGCCCTCGTAGAACTCGGTGACGCCGCCCTCGTTGATGAGTTCATCTTCGGTGACGCCCAGGAACTTCGCGAGGTTCTCAACCGAGGACTCCCACAGGGTCATCTTGATGCCCTTAACGGCCTTGGTGACGTCAACACGAATCGGGTTGACCTACTGCCACGGGATGTACTCCTGCTTGTCCTCATCGAAGGAAATCTCAAGGCCATCCGGGGACAGGTAGCCCAGGTTCTTGTGAACCTCGGAGTCGTACTTCTCGCCCAGCGGGACCTTCTTGGTGCCCAGTGCGGCGGCGCGGACAGCGCCGGTCATACCGACACGGGCATGGCGGGCATTGAAGCCCTCAAGGGTGGACTGTTCAGCCATTGCTGTTTCTCCTTAAAACTGCATGAAAAAAGCCACCCCGAGGGGGTGGCTGGGAAAACGTCTTCTAGTCTTTGTCAGTGTGCGACCGTTACCCGGTCACAGTGAGGTCAGCGACCACACCAATACGCTTCAAATGAGGGTTCATGTCCTCACGTGTCGCCATACGCGGGCAATCCACAGAGGTAATGCTGTTCTCGACCTGGAACGGCAGTTGATGCAGCGCG
>NZ_MKXT01000059.1:0-2450 GCF_001913985.1 Corynebacterium sp. S5S1 | reverse complement strand
GAGAGCAATCATCTGCTGGATAGCGAACTCGCCCTGCCACGGCATGACCTCCCCGCCGGGCAGCAAGTCAATCACCACACACGGCAGGTTCTTCGCCAACTCACGGTCAGGCGGCAGTCGGTCGGCTACCCACACATCGTCACCGAGAACCTGCTGCACAGACTCGATAACCTGCATGAGAATATCGGCGTCGTTCATCGGCGCACGCTCCTTCCCGCCCGGCGCATAATCCCAATGGCCTTCACCCGGTCATCGTCCGCCACATGGGCTGTGACGTTGACACCGAAACGCCCAGACGGGATATACACCTGGCTGATGGACACGTTCGCGTCAACCTTCGCCTTCGCGAACTCACGGCGGGCAACCGCAGCGATTTTCGCCGCCCTGCCCTGCACCGCGCCCTTCACACCAGGCTGCTGCATGACATCGCGGAACATCTCATCGAAATCAATATCAATCTCCGGGCTACCCATTGACTACCTCCAGCTGTAGGGATGTGTGACCGTGGGTGCGGTGCCACCAGTCGGCGCGGTCACCAACGATGTCGCAGTCACCAATCCCCGGCACGCGGATACGCTGTGTTGCCGACACGTCCAGGAACTGCCCCGGAGGGCAAATCAGCCGGAACCCCGATTGCACGAACACGCGGCGGCCGCCAGCGTCATCCTCGAACCTGCCTGCGGGTTGAACCTCCACGCCGAACGGCACCGGCTCAACCAAGGCCGGGTTGTCATAGTCCAGCTCATCGCGGCCATACCCCGGCCTAGTGCCCGGTGTGACGATCTCAACGGCGGTATCGAACACGACGAAGCCTCCGTTCCGGCCAGGATGGGGCACCAGGGAACCGGCCACGCGCCGTAGCGTGCTGCACCAGCCCCAAATCGAACCGGTGCTTATCAGTCAGCACCAGCCCACCCCACGCACTACCATTCACATCCGAGTAAGTGCCGGACTCGGTGATGTCGCCGGCAGTCACCGAGTACTGGCGGACACCAGCACGGTCACCGACCAGCAGAACCGCCGACACCATCTCGAACGCGACACGACACACAACCGCTTCCAGCCAGTCAGACCGGGCAATCTCCTCATCGAGGTTCATGCCAGCCCTACCGAACTCCGCAGCAATCATGTCGCGTGCGTCTTGGAGTAGTAGTTCGGCGCGTTCACGCTCCCCCGGCTTCAACGCGCGGGGGAACCTCGCTATGAAACCATCAATCAGCATTGATGTCACCACCTAACCGACGGCGGCGATAAGCTCCGCCTTCGTCATGCCCTTTGGGTCTACGCCCTTCGCGGTCGCGTAGGCTCGCCACGCATCCAACGCCGCTGCTTTACGTGGGCGTTGCGGCGCATCACCCGCAGGTTCCGGCTCGGCGCTTCCCTCCGGTTCACGCTGGCGCTCCACAGGCTTACTCGGCTTCGGCGCGCCTGTAGCAAACACGCCACGGCCAACAAACTCCGCGAACACACCATCGTCAACCTCAACGACCTCACCGGCAAGACGCAGACGGTCACCAGGGAAGCGAATCGACTTCGCCAACGTGACCCTACGCATTACTCAGTCACCAGACCCGTCAGCTTCACAATCGACTTCGGGCCATCAACCGCGAAACCACGGCGGTGAGTGTAGTCAGAGCGCCAAGACTGGTTAGCGCCGCCACGACCAGAGTTACCGCGCTCCTCGTAGAACTCGGAAACCCACTCCGGCTCACGCTGCGCCATGAAACCAGCAGTCTGCTGCTGCCCCAGGTACGCCTCACCCTTCGGGACAAAGAACGACTTCACGATCTGAACGTTGCCGAAGATAATCGGCTCGTCAGAAATACCGTTGAACAGCGGGTTAGCGTGTGCCATGTCACCGATGTACATGTCCTGTACCTTCGGCGAGCGCTTCAGCAGGTTCAGTGTCATTGGGTGAATCAGCAGAACATCCGGGGTGTAACCGAAGTAGTGTCCGTCGCCGTCTTCAGCACCGAGGACAACCTCGGACGCGTCCAGGAAGTCACCAGCCGGGTCAGAGTCCGGCTTATCCCACGCGGTCGTGATCTGGTGCTCCTGAATGTTTGCAGCATTCAGGGCCTTGAGAGCGTCACGAGCCTGAGCGCGAATAATCGTGTTCGTGCGGGCTTCCAGCTCGCGGCGAACAGCGTCCATATCGTTATCGTTGCGCTGCTCCCAGGAAACACGGATACCGATACCAAGCTTCTCGATTGCCGCGGTCTTCAGCTCGCCTGCGGTCGGGTCGGAAACCGGAATCTCGCCGTACTCCGCGACGTTAGCAACATCGTCTTCCAGGAAGTTCGGAGTCGCCTCACGGAAACCAACGATGTTGGAGTTCACGGTCACGTCACGGAAAAAGACGCGCTGGAACTCCGCGCCGTTGAGCTCATCAAGAATGAGGTCAGGCATGAAGTGCGGGTTGGACAGTGCCTCTTCGACGGTCAGGCCGG
>NZ_MKXT01000021.1:0-61557 GCF_001913985.1 Corynebacterium sp. S5S1 | reverse complement strand
CAAGCATGGTTTCGATGATGATTTTTGGGCTTGGTTTTGATTTCTGCTCCATTTTTAAAGCATGGAGGATCGATGTCTCGAGACATCGCTTTTTACCGTGTCTGGGCAGTTTTAGCTTCAGGCACTTCTACCGGATCGATGTGGTGAGACATTGGTGCTGGTTAGACCGGAACGATCTTATGAGACATGCGGAACGATGTCTCCGAACCAGACACTGCTGGGGGCACCGCGAAAGCCTTGAGGCGCCGAGTTTCTCGCCGCTTCAAGGCTTTTTGTTTACGCTAGGACTCACCATGCCCCCACTCCGGAAAGGCTTAACCATGTCACTTCCCGCCCCTTCCCGCACGTCTTATGCCCTCGTTACGGGTGCCAGCCAAGGCATTGGCAAGGCCATGGCGCAGGATTTCGCAGCACTGGGATATAACGTCATCCTTGTGGCCCGCCGCCGCGAGGTCCTGGAGTCCATCGCCGCCGAGCTCGAGCAGCGCCATAATATCGAGGCCATTGCCCTGCCGGCGGACCTAGCAGTAGCTGACGACGTCGCCCGCGTGGCCGAGACCATCGCCACCCGCGAGGTGTCGATCTTGGTCAACTCCGCCGGCATCGCCAGCTTCGGCCCCTTCATGGACCAAGACTGGTCGTACGAGACGACGCAGTTCGAGCTCAATGGAACTGCCGTCCACCACCTCACGCGAGCCGCCTTGGAGCAGATGCTGCCTCGCCGCAGCGGCGCCATCTGTAATGTCGGCTCTGCCGCGGGCAATATCCCCATTCCTAATAACGCCACCTACGTTTTCACCAAGGCGGGCGTCAATGCATTTACGGAGGCCCTGCACTATGAGCTGAAGGGCTCCGGCGTCTCGTGTACCCTGCTCGCCCCTGGCCCAGTGCGCGAGGCCACCATCGCAGAGGAAGACCAGTCGATCGTGGACAAGGTGGTACCGGACTTTTTGTGGACCACCTACGAGTCGTGCTCCCAAGAAACCATCGAGGCCATGCGCCGCAATCAGCGCCGCGTGGTGCCCGGCCCGCTGTCTAAGGCGATGAATACCCTCAGCCAGGTGCTGCCCACCCCGGTGATTGCACCGCTGGTAGGCAGCTTCTACGCCAAGATGGGCTAGGCCCCGGCGCCTTCTAAGTCCTTGTCTTTGAGCACGCTGCCCTCGCCACGTGCTCGTTTGCGCTCTACCCAGAAGTCCGCATTCTTAATGCCCAAAGCTTCTGGGTCGAACTGCGGATCCTTGCCGGCCTTCTTCTGCTTTTCGTAGTCCTTGAGTGCCTTGATGGCGGGGACCTGCAGGAAAAGAATAGCGATGATATTGAGCCATGCCGTCGTGCCGACGCCGATATCGCCCAGCGCCCACGCCGCACCCGGAGTGGTGGTGGCGCCAACGATGACAGAAACAATAATCAGTGCGCGCAGGACCCAGATCAGGCCACGGCGGGCTGTACGGGAGCGGACCCAGCGGTTGAAGTAGGTCAGGTTGACTTCGGACATGTAGTAGTACGCCAGGACCGTCGTAAAGGCGAAGAAGGCGATGGAGACGGCAATGAAGGTTGGGCCCCAGCCGGCAAAAACGCTATCGAGGCCGGACTGCACGTAGCCGGGGCCGACCTCGACACCATCAGGAAGCGAGCCGCTGTAGACCACTTCGCCGTCCTCAGAGCTGCCGCGGAAGACGGTGTACATATCCGTAGAAATAATCATGAACGCGGTGGCCGAGCAGACAAAAAGCGTATCAACGTACACCGCGAAGGACTGCACAAAGCCCTGCTTAGCAGGGTGGGAGACCTCGGCAGCCGCCGCGGACTGCGGGCCGGTACCCTGGCCGGCCTCATTGGAGTAGATGCCGCGCTTCACACCCCACATAATGGCCGCGCCCAGCATGCCAGAGAATCCGGCTTCCATATTGAATGCGGACTTGAAGATGAGCCCGAAGACCTCCGGAATCTGCGAGAAGTTCATGCACATGACCACCACGGAAATCACGATATAAATGAGCGCCATAAAGGGCACGACAATGGTGGCGAAGTTCGCGATACGCTTGACGCCACCAATAATGATGATGGCCAGGATGCCCGCGAGGACGACGGCCGCCCAGGTGGAGTTGATACCCCAGGCGGTATCGGCCGCAGCGGCCACCGCATTGGCTTGGATGGCCGGCAGGAAGTAACTCGTCGCCAGGATCATGGCGACGGCAAATACGATGCCGTAGACCACCATGAACGGCGCGGCCTTAGTGTGCTTGTAGGCCTTTTCGATGTAATACGCGGGACCGCCGCGGTACTCACCGGTGTCCTGATCCTTTTCCTTGTAAATCTGAGCCAACGTACATTCGATGAACGAGGTGGACGAGCCCAAAAGCGCCACTGCCCACATCCAGAACACGGCACCAGGCCCACCGAAGGCGATAGCCGTGGCCACGCCGGCGATATTGCCCACACCCACGCGGCCAGAGAGCGAGACCATCAAGGATTGGAAGGAAGACACGCCATCCGCGGACTTTTCTCCGTTAACAATCTGCTTGAGCATGTCTGGTAGACAGCGCACCTGCAAGCCGCGTGTCACCACGGTGAAATAAATACCCGCGCCGAGGCATAAAAACACCAAGACGGGGGACCAAATTACGGTATTGAGGGCATCGAGGAAGTTTGCCATCTGGTCTCTCCTAAGTCTGTCGCACCTCCGGGATGAAGAGCGATTAACCAAAGTATGCCGTAATTCACATCTATAAGTGAGTCAAATCACCTATTAATTTTATGCAGCACAGTGCCACACTTTCTAAAAGGTTGCGTTGTCCAGTAGCAATCGCCCCTCCAGGGCAGCCCAGTTCGTACCCCATACAGGGGTAAAAGCACGCGGGCGTAGAATGGACCGCATGCCACATTCCGAGATAGCCGCAAAACACGACCGCCTCGTCTGGATCGATTTGGAGATGACGGGCTTGGACCCCGAACGCCACGTCATCGTCGAGGTCGCTGCCGTCATCACCGATGGCAACCTCAATATCCTGGGCGAAGGCATCGACCTCGTCGTCCACGCCACCGAGGATGAGCTGGCACAGATGGATTCCTTCGTTACCGAGATGCACGCTAAGTCTGGGCTGGATAAAGAAATCCGCGAGTCCACCACCTCCATCGGGGAAGCCGAGGATGCCGTACTCGCGCTCATCAATGAGCATTGCGATCCGGAGCACCCCGCTCCCCTAGCCGGCAACTCCATCGCCACGGACCGCACCTTCATCCGCGCTTATATGCCGCGGCTCGATAGCGCCCTGCATTACCGCATGATTGACGTCTCCACCATCAAGGAGCTTGCCCGCCGGTGGCACCCGCGCGCTTACTTCAACCAGCCCGATAAGGGCATGGCCCACCGCGCACTGCAGGACATTATCGAATCGATCCGCGAGTTGGACTTCTACCGCCGCAGCGTCTTCCGCACCGACGAGGGCCCCACCTCCCCCGAGGCGGAGGAGATCAAGGCCGAAACCACCGCTGACTACCAGGCGTTTTTGTAATTTAGGCGGCGTGAGTTAACCTATATCTCGTTGCTTTCACGCAGCGATGGTGGCTGTAGTTCAGCTGGTAGAGCACCAGGTTGTGATCCTGGGTGTCGCGGGTTCGAGCCCCGTCAGCCACCCCAAATGCCCGAGCCTTGTGCTCGGGCCTTTTCAGTTTTCCGCCTGCATGCTCGCCAGCAGCTCCTCCGAACGCGCCCGACCAGCCACATCTGGCATGTCTCCGGTCACCACAAACTCGCTAACACCCAGCCGCTTGCCGACGCCCCTAAGCTCCTCCCCCACTTCCCTCACCGTTCCCCATACGTCATGGGCCAGTGCCTCCTCAATGCGCCGGCGCTGCTGCCCCGTCAGCGCATCCATGTCCAGCTCTCCTGCAGGCCGCAGGGCCGCGAACTCGCCGGTAGATTGCGCGAGTGCCTTGGCATAGGCCTCCGGTAACAACAGATCACGGGCGGCCGCGGACGTATCGGCAACGGCAATATTGAGCGAGGAGATGATAGGTGGGGCGTCGGCAAGCGCATGCTCCCGATACACCCGCGCGGCTGCCTCCTGCGTAGCCACTGGGCCGCCTAGGATGACGCCGAGCCCCATCTTGGCCGCAACCATGGCCGATCGAAAGCCCGCCAAGACGTAGATCGGAGTGCCCGCATACTCCGGCCGCACCGTCACCGCCTCCTCGCCGCGCAGGTAGCGCACCAACGTCGCCAGCTCCACCTCAAAGCGCTGTTTCACCTCGGCCGGGTCGCCCTGGCGCAGCGCCCGCCGCACCGGGCCGGTAAAGCCAACAGAGGAACCAATTCCAATATCGATGCGCCCGGGATACAGCGCCTCGAGGAGGTTTATCTGCTCGGCCACCAGAAACGGCGGATGATTCAACAGCATGATGCCGGCCGTTCCCACCCGAATGCGCTGCGTGTGCGCCGCCACGTGCGCCGCCAACATGCCCGGCTGGCCTGCCGGAATTCCCGGCACACCGTGGTGCTCGGCCACCAGAAATCGCCGGAAACCAAGCCCCTCTACGTGCCGCGCGTGCTCAGCCACCTGGTCCAGCGGGCTGGCCGCCCCGCGGTCTAAAACAGAAAAACGCATGGCCACCACTGTAGCCATGCGCTCATCGCCTGCACCGCGGTTGGGCGCTACTGATTGGCGTCCGCGTTACCCTTAGACCACTCGTCCCAGGACATATTCCAGTCACCTAGGCCATCCAGCGCATTAAGCGTTTCACCGTAGGTATTGAACACGCGCACCACGTCGCCGCGCTTCATCGTCTCCTGGAACCACTGGGCAGCCTCCGGCGTCACGTTGATGCAGCCATGAGAGGTATTGGTATTGCCCTGCGCCCACACTGACCACGGAGCGGAGTGGACATAGATGCCGGAATAGGACATCTGGGTAGCCCAGTCCACGGTCGTGCGGTAGCCGCCTGCCTCATGGGCTAGGCCAAAGGTCTCCGAGTCCATGACTAGCTGCGGGTGCTCGTCACCGATGATGTAGCGTCCGTTCGGCGTATCGTACTGATAATCGCGGCCTAACGAGACCGGGATGGCGCGCAAGAACTTCTTATTCTTGAAGACCTTCATGGTCTTGGTGGCGTTATCAATAATCGCGACGGTGCGGTCCCCAATGGTGAAATTGGTCTTGGCGTTCTCGCCGCCATAGATTCCGCCGCCTAGGTCCTTGCCGTACTGGTCCACCTTTACTTCAACCTTAGTGCCCGGCTCCCAGTAGTCCTTCGGACGCCAGCGCACCTCCTGGTTGTTGACCCAGTGGAAAGCGCCTTTCACCTTGGGGTTGGTGGTCACAGTAATAGTCTTCTCGGCTGCCTTGCGGTCCGTAATCGGCACACCAAAGTTCACACCAATAACCTGGCCTACGCCCACCTCAGAGTCCGGGATCGGAGTAAGCGAGACTTCGGCAACGCCCGCCGCTTGCGGGGTGGAAAAGCTGAGGTTCTTCTTGTTGCCATCCACATCGGAGGCAACGATGGAATAGGTGTGGTTATAGCCCAAGTCCTCCGCGGTAGACCACTTCTTAGCGTCCTTGGAGAGCTTTTCTTCTACTTCCACGCCCACTTCATTGGTCATGGTGACGCTCTTGAGCTTGCCGTTGGTCTCCACCGTTACCGGCTTCGACGGGTCTACGTCCTGCGCCCCGTCCTTTACGGAAACCTTCAGGCCGTCCTTTTTCTTTTCGGACTTTTTGTCACCATCCTTCGCGCCGTTCGCGCTCGCGGCGGCGGTGGATTCTTGGTCAGCGGTTTGATTCTCGGCAGAGGAATCAGAGGAGCAGGAGGCGGCGGCTAGGGAAATGCACGCAACGCCCGCGGCCGCGATGAGGCGGCGCGCAATAGGGAGGGAATGTTTCACTGAGTTGCCCTTAGACACGTAATTGCTGCTTTCAAAGACCAATTTAGATTAGCGTCTCACTCCAGCAATTACCAGAAGCCACTTCAGGCATTAACCAATTCGTTATAGACCCCTAAAAACACGCCGTAACCAGGCGATTTTACACTTTTTAAGAATGGCTGCTAGAGTATCTACTCGTTGCACAGAGAGCCACACGGCAGGAAGTCAACAATGCGCCATTAGCTCAATTGGCAGAGCAACTGACTCTTAATCAGTGGGTTCGGGGTTCGATTCCCTGATGGCGCACCACTTAAAAATTTAAGTTAAAAAATTAGGCCGGGCAATAGCCCGGCCTTTTTGTTATCTCACCCGCAGCGGAGCAATGAGTGGAGCGCCGCCATGCTGGACGACGTCCGCCTCTACCCCATACACACCTTCCACCAGCTCCCCCGTGAGAACGTCCGAAGGTTTGCCCTGGGCGCGAATATGGCCCTTTTTGAGCACTACCAGCTGGTCGCACATGCGCGCAGCCAGGTTAATATCGTGGATGGCCACCAAGCCCAGGCTGCCGTCGCGCTTCGCCTTGGCACGCACCTCGTCCAATACAAAGATCTGGTGATGGAGGTCGAGGGCGGACGTGGGTTCGTCGAGAAGCATGAGGCCCGGGTTGCCCACCAACATCTGCGCCACCGCCACCAGCTGGCGCTGGCCTCCGGAAAGCTCGTTAAGGTAGCGCGAGGCAATCGCATCCAGCCCCAGCGAGTGCAGCACCTCACCGGTGCGCGTAATCGGGTCCTCGCAGGCCTCACGGCGCGCAGAGATCAGCACGGCCTCAAACGCCCGCAGCGCGGCCGTGCTCGTGAGATCCTGCGGCACGTAGCCGATGAGCTGCCGGCGGCGCTTGCCGCGCGGTGCCGTACCATCGACGCGAAAATCCACTTCGCCCTGGCAGCCGCGGTGGACGCCGGCCAGGGACTTAATCAGCGTGGTCTTGCCGGAGGCATTCGGCCCCAACAGGCCCACCAACTGCCCGCCGTGGAGTTTTTCCACATCCACGGACTCCAGTACGCGGTGCTTGCCATAGGCCGCACTCAACCCGGAAATAGTCAGTTCTACGTCCACAGTGCCCTCCTTCGGGTCATGACGATGGCAATGAAGAATGGCACGCCCAAAAGCGAGGTAACGATACCAATGGGAATGGCCAAGCCCGGCTTAATCATCAGGCTGACCGCATGCGCGGCACACATCACGGCCGCGCCCGCAGCCATGGAGGCGGGCAAGAAGTAACGCTGGTCCTCGCCCACCAGCATGCGGGCAATATGCGGGCCAACCAGACCAATGAAACCGATGATGCCGGCAAAGGCCACGGTCGTCGCCGCGACGAGCGACACCACGATGAGCACCACGATGCGCAGGCGGGAGGTATTAACGCCCATGGCGGTGGCGCGGGCATCGCCAAGCCGCAAAGCAGTAAGACGCCAGCCCAGCGCCCACAGAATGGGCAGGGCGATAATCAGCACGGCCGCCAGCACGCCGTTGGCCGCCCAATTGGCGCGGGTAAGAGAACCCATGGACCAAAAGACGATCTGTTGCAGCGCCTCGGCCGAGGACTGGTACTGGATAAGCGCCAGCATGGCTTGGAAGAAGAACACCAAGCCGATGCCCAGCAGCACCATGGTTTCTGCCTTCGCACCACGGATGACGGCCGCGATAACAATAATGGCCGTAGCCACCGCGGCCGCAAGCCACGCCATCAGCGCCAGGTTGAACTGCGGCTGCGCAATCAGCTGCCACTTGAGCACGATGGAGGTGGCGCCGCCAAACGCGGCGGCCGCAGAAATGCCGAGGGTAAAAGGCTCGGCCAGCGGGTTATTGAGGATGGTCTGCATTTCCGCGCCGGCCAAGGACAAGGCCATACCGATAAGCACGGCCATCACGGCCATGGGCAGGCGCAGTTGCCATAGCACCGTGCGCGTCTGGTCATCCAGCCCCGCGGGATTGACTATACCCTTCATGACCTCGCCTGGGCTGATATCAATCGCACCCACGAAGTTGCTGATAATAAAAGCCACGGCTGCGATGAGCGTCAGGCCCGCAACGATGCCTATGCGTTGCCAGGTTAACTTCTTATGTTGCCGCGCGAGGGCGGCTACCTCTGCGCCCTCCATTAGTTGGTGCTAAAGAAGGTTCCCTCGCCAGAGACCGGCGAGTACTTTTCTTGCGCATCCATCCACTGCTTGGCGACGTCCATATCGGCATACGCCTCCGGGTCGATCCACTCCGCTACCTGCAGCAGTGCCAGGTAGTTAAACGGCGAATCATAGAACTGGTGCCACATGCTGTGCAGGTGATGCTCCTTAACCGCCCGCAGCTTATCGAAGCCGGCCTGCTTCTCCGGAAGCTTCGCGATGCTACCCTTGGCTTCCTTTTCATCAATGCCGTAGCCCACTGCAGCGTATCCGACAGGGTGGCCTTCATCGTCCTTCATCTCGGACCAATCGCCACCGGTGGCGATGATCATATCCGGGTCAGATTCCAGGACCTTTTCCGGGGTGATTGTGCCGGACTCGCCCGGAATGACTTTATCGCCGATATTCTCGCCACCGGCCGCGTTGACCAGCTGGGAGATATTGGAATCGTTCCAGGAACCGCAGCAATCGGACACACCTGCTGCTCTCCAAACGAAAGTCTTTGGTTTATCTTTTATCTTCTCTGCGCGGTCCTCAACCAGATCCACGGTCTTTTGCCAATCTGCGTTGAATTCCTCAGCGCGATCCTCTTGGCCAAAGATCTCGCCGAAGATGTCCATAGTCTTGGGCGTATTCTCCAGCGGGTCGCGGCGGAAGTCGGTGACCGCATACTTCAAGCCAGCCTGGTCCATCTTGTCGGTCAGGCCCGCCTCACGGGAAGCATCGTATTGATCCAGCGACAGCACGATAAGATCCGGATCCAAGCTCACAAGCTTCTCCACGGTGACATCGCCCTTGGTAAAGCCGCCGATTTCTGGCACCTCGTTGACGGAGGGCAGCTCCTTTTCCAGCACGTTATAGTAATCCGGCACGTTTTGTTTGAGGTCCGTGCCGATGCCAACGACCTTGTCCAGCGGATTATCGGTATTGAGTACGCCGGTAGCAAAAAGCGATCGGCCCTCCCCCAAAATCACGCGATCGGGAGCCTTATCCAGTTCCACGTCACGGCCGGTGATATCGGTGAAGGAGAACTCAGCATCGCCGCTGGAGCCGCCAGTTACTTCCTCAGCTGCGCCGCAGCCGACGAGTGCGGTTGCCGATGCCGCCACAACCGCCATCACCTTGAAGGGAGTATGAGCCATTTTTAGTCCTTGGTCGTTGGATGCCCTCGCGGCTAACGCGAAGGGCCTTACATAGGACATCCTAACCTGATTAAGTAAGGCAACCCAAACCTAAACGGGTTCACCGTTAATCATGTAGTCTTCCGGCTCTCCCTTGGGCACCTGAGTACCGTCCGACATGGTGCGATCTTCCAGCTCTCCATCCGGATCCACGATCGCAATATCAAAGCCGGACTCGCGGATGCGGCGCAGCCCCTCTTTCAGCATGCGCCGACCCATACGGTTTGTACCGGTGATATGCGATAGCTCGAGCACTACCGTACCTTCGCCAAAATCCGACTCCATCAGCTCGTACAAGATGGTCTCGGCCGCGTTGAAGTTAATCAAGCCCTGCAGATAAATGACGGTCAGCTCCGCATCCTGCTCCACCTTGCGCACCGGGTTCACGCCATAACGCTCATCCGTAGACATCAGGTGTAGGCCCATATCCTTCGACAACAACTTAAACGCATCCACCCCGCGCACCGAGTTGCCTTCCTTGTTCAGCCGCGGTGAGAATGTAGCCACGCCCAACTGGCCCGGCAACGTGCCCAACAGGCCGCCCGAGACGCCCGACTTCGCCGGGATGCCCACCTCGGCCATCCACCGTCCGGCGCCGTCATACATGCCGGCCGAGCTCATTACCGATAGCGTCAACCGGCACACGTCCGCATCGAGAATCTTGTCCCCTGTAACCGGCTGCACGCCGCCATTCGCCAACGTTGCCGACATCACGGCCAAATCCCGTACCGTCACCACAATCGAGCACTGCTCGATATACGTTGACACCGCATCGTGCGCCTCATCCTGAATGATGTCGTAATTGCGCAGCATATGCGCCAGCGAAAGGTTGCGGTCGCTGACTTCGAGCTCGGAGTCGCGCATGGGGGCGTCGATAAGCAAATCGCGTCCCGCCAGCCGCGAAAAATAGGTGCGCAGGCGCTCCACGCGCTCGGCCGGCTCCGAATCCACGCCATTAATTAACTGCGTGACCGCAATCGCGCCCGCGTTAATCATGGGGTTGACCGGCCGGTGATCATCACGGTTGAGCGAAAGCTCATTAAAAGCCTCCCCCGAAGGCTCCATGCCCACTATCTCACGCACCGCAGAAAGGCCCAGCTCCTGCAGCGCCAGTGCGTAGACAAACGGCTTGGACAAGGATTGCAGGGTAAATTCCACCTCATCATCGCCCGCTGAGTAGACGTGGCCGGTGGTGGTGCACATCGCGGCGCCGAGATACTCGGGCTCAGCCTTGGCCAGCTCCGGAATATAATCCGCCACGGCACCGTCGCGATTATCGCGCACCTTGGTGAGGATTTCCTGCAAATAAAAAGGGATTGGTGTCTTCATCCCAACCCAGCCTACGAAAAAAGTCCCCGCAGTGTGCGGGGACTTCCATAATTTAGTGGCGCTCGGACAGCAGGCGCTGCAGCTCCTTCAGGTCGCTCTTGCGGCGGCGAGAGCGGAAGACCGAGAAAGCAATCAGACCAACCACAGCGGCGCCGACGCCGCCCAGGGCCATCTGCACGTTGCGGTCCTGCAGCTTATCGGTAGCCGCGGTCTTAGCCTCGTTGGCAAAGTTCTGCGGGCTGCTGCGCTGTGCCAGCTCGTCCAGGGTGCCGGCCAGCTGGCGGCGGGTGCGCTCGATATCGCGCTGAATGTCTTCAATATTGCGTGCCACGAAGTTCTCCTCTTAACTTAGGTTCGCTCTTAACGGGGTCATTCTACCCCGCCGGCCCAAAAGCGTGCAGCCCGGGCGGTAAGTAAGGTGGAAACTATGACTGAAAACCGTTTGAATGTTGGAGATACCGCCCCTGCCTTTGCGCTTGCCGACGACGCCGGAAACACCGTTTCCCTCGCCGATTACGCAGGCCAGCGCGTACTGGTCTACTTCTACCCCCGCGCCAATACCCCAGGCTGCACCAAGGAAGCCTGCGATTTCCGCGATTCCCTGGAACAGCTCAATGATCTCAATATCGCCGTCGTGGGTATCTCGCCCGATAAGCCGGAGGCGCTGGCGAAGTTCCGCGCAGACCACGAACTGAACTTCCCCCTGCTTTCGGATCCGGATAAGTCTGTCATGACCTCCTACGGCGCGTTTGGTGAGAAGAAGAACTACGGCAAGATCGTCCAGGGCGTTATCCGCTCCACCTTCTTGGTCGAGCCGGATGGCACCATCGGCCAGACGCACTACAACGTCAAGGCCACCGGCCACGTCGCCCGCGTGATGAAGGGTCTTAACTAGCGCCGGGGCACCCGTCGGTGCGTTGTACCCCGCCTGCGATCTCACTCGGCGCGACACCGCCGCGGATGCCGAGCGCATTGACCAGGCCAGCTCCCTTATCCACAGCGTCGTCGCGCAGCTCAATTGCGCAACTGCGGGCGACTCGGACGACTTTGATGCCGTGGTCGTAGAGATTAAGCGCCTGCTCGTTTCGTACCTTTTTGCCATTGCGGGCCACTGGGAAAGTTGACGCTTAAACAAGTTATCCACAGTTGCGGACGTCTTCGCCTCGGCTCGCCCGCCGGCTCTGCTTAAAGTTGCAGCTATGAGCGCACTGCAGGCCTATGCCACCAATATTGCCTCGGCGATGGACATCCTCGCCGAGGCCCACGGCATGTCTGAGCGCGCCCTTCTCGAGCTTGGTTTGCCGGACGTGGAAGCGCGCGAACTGCGCGCCATGGCCGAAGTTTATTTCGGTACGACCGGCTTTAGCCGCAAGCAACGCCACGCGGCCACGGCCGCCCGACACCACGACCTCGTAACGCTCAAGCTCATCGAAAAATACGTCTCCCGGCTGCGCAATAAACGTGATGCCTGGAACTTGCGCGTGGAGCTGTGCCGCCTGCGCGGGCCGGCTTCTGAAATCGCCCGCCGCGCCAAGCGGCGTCTGCGCGACCTCCGCCCGCGTCGCATGCCGCCCCGCGAGGGAGTGCAGTTGCTGCGCCGGCCGAATGGCCCGTGGACGATGCGGATCACTGCCCCCTCAGCCTTCCTCGCGGAGTTCGACGCCGCGCTCGACCCCGACCGCCCTCTCGATTCCCTCCGCGATCTCCTTCGCGGCTCGGGCGCGCCTTCCGCGCGCACCACAACCAATGTCATCATCCCGCTCAACGCGCTGGACCGCATTTTGGACGGCGATGGTGAAGAAGTCACCCTGCGCCTAACAAATGGCGCCACCATTACCGGCGCCGAGCTGGTCGAACGCACCTTCACCGAGCATGGTCTAGCCACCCTTATCCATCCCGTCAAGGGCCCAGTCAACCTGTATCGCACATCGCGTTACGCCACCGAAAAACAGCGACAGATGGCCGCGGCCGAAAATCCCACCTGCCCGTGGCCGCCGTGCAACCACCCGGCGGACAAGGCCCAGATCCATCACCTCAAGGCGTGGAAACACGGCGGGTTGACCAATATGGAGAACCTGACGGTGTGCTGCCCCTACCACAACGGGGTCAACCAAGATGATCCCAATGCCCCGCCACTGCGCGGGCGCCTTGCTCGGGTCAATGGCAAGGTCCGCTGGGTTCGTTAGCGCTGCCTCTGCGAGGTAGCGCTACTCGGCGTGTCATCGGCCATAAGAACATCGTGGACAAGGTCGCGCGCGGCGTTTAACGCATCACGGCCAGAGTCAGGATGGCCGTCGGTAGCGAAGACCTGGCACTCGTGATCGGGGATCACCTCCGCGCGGCGGGTTATGCCACGCTGCGCGGTATAGGCATCAAAGAGGTTATCGATGCTCAGGGCTAGTCCTCGCTTTTCAGTTGCTCGCGCAGCTGCTGGAAGTACTCGCGGGCAGCCTGGGGCTGCGCGGTGGAGTGTTGGCCCTGCTGCACCTGCGGCTCTGCCTGCTGGTTCTCGGAGCGTTGCTGCTCAGCGCGCTGGGAAGCGGCGATGGCTTCGCGCTTAGCGCGTTCGGCCTGACGCTTAGATTCGCGCTCGATTTCTTCAGCACGGGAAGGCTTCTTAGGCTGCGGGCGACGGCGTTGGGACGGCTCCTCGGCGGAGTCGAGGGCACGGTTGGCCATGAGCACGTCGCGCATACCGCCGAAAAGATCGCCCATCCCCTGCGGGTTGGAGGGCATGTAGAGAACGGACGCCTGGCCGTTGTGAGAGACGTCGACCATTGCGTCGAGGTACTGGGAGACCAGCATGAGAGCTTCGGGGGACTCTTCCACGCCGGCGTCGCGAAGCATCTCGTACTGCTGTGCAATGCCCTCGACGATTTCCTTACGCTGGTCGGCGACGCCGCGGCCCTGCAGCTTCTTCGCCTCGGCTGCGCCCTCGGCCTCCTTCACCACGCGGATCTTTTCAGCCTCCGCCTGGGCTACGGCCGCCTCGCGCTCGCGCTGCGCTGCGTTAATGGAGTTCATGGACTCGCGCACGCGGGAATCGGGGCGGATATCGGTAACCAAGGTATTGACGAAGTTCCAGCCATATTCGGCCATGTTGTCGCGCAGGGAGGCCGCAACATTGCGGGCGATGGTGTCCTTAGAGGAGAAGGAATCATCTAGGTTCATATTCGCCACGGAAGAGCGAACATTGTCTTGGACGTAAGCCACAATCTGCTGCTCGTGATTGGAGAGCATGTAGTACGCCTCGCGCTCGCGGCCCTGGACTACCTCGTACTGCACGGCAACAGGGATCTGGACGAAGACATTATCCTTCGTCTTGGTCTCCACCATCACGTCCAGCTGCCGCACCTGCAGCGAAATTTTATCGCGGACGCGATCTATCCACGGCATCTTAAAGTGCAGGCCAGCATGTGCCACCTTTTGGAATTTGCCCAAACGCTCCAGTATGGCAGCTTCGCGAGTGCGAACGATGAAATAGCCATCGAAGAGCGTTCCCAAGATAATCAGCAGAATAAGGACTATTACTATGGTGGCAATCATTGAGTCTCCCTAAATGTTGTGATGATCACCAATATTTTCGCATAGGAAATAGCGAAATGCTAGTGATCGTCGATAAGCGCAAAGAGCCTGGCAAGGATGGTAGCACCGTCCTCGCGGATGCCGTTGTGCTGGAACTCATTGCTAACCCACGGGCGCAGGTCACCCAGGTGCGCGGCCGTAGCCAAGGACTCCTCGAGCGGGACGAAAATATCATCGACGTAGATGGCCGCGGCTGTGGTCGGCACCTCGCCCAACGCATAGGGCGGGGAGAATTCGTGGCGGGCGAGGCCATGGGCGGCGTCGGCAAACGCGTGCAAAGCCGGATCCTCGTCGAACTGCCAGGGGAAAATGTGCTCGCCGGTTAGCCACGTACCGGACTCGGCAAACTCGGGGAACTCCTCGCGCACGCGGTGCGCCGCCCAGTTCGTAGTGGCCTGGCCACCGGTGCCGCCATAGATGGATTCATGAATGGCGGCATATAACGGGCCGTCCGCAAAGCTCACGCGCTGGCCGACGTCCGCCAGGAAATCACCCCGCAACCGCTTCTCCCCCGCCACGGTGCGGAAGGGCTCTTCCAGTAGGTAGGCAAGCGAATCGAAGCCGGTGCCGCGGCCGAGCTCGATGCCGATGGTACGAAAGCGCAGCGCGGACAGGCGCTCACCGGTAGGCAGCCGCTCATCTGAATTGTCCAGATGGGAAATGATCTCCTCGATACGGCCCTGTGCCCACGGGAATTCGCGGTAGAAACGCTGCTGGCGGGCCTTGAGCTTGCGGAAAGTAGCGCGGTAGAGCTCATCCGCGCCCTTCAGCGTGGGGATGCCGCCGGTGAAGAAAGCATGCTCGACGCGCTCGGGCGCCTGGGACAGGTAGGCGGTGATGCAAAAGCCGCCGAAAGACTGCCCGAACAGCGACCACTTCTCGAGGCCGAGGTGCTCGCGCAGGCGCTCGGCATCGCGGACGATATTGTCCTGGCGCAGCAACGCCAAGTGCTTGGCGGTGCGCTCTGCGGCCGGGCTAAGTGCATCAATACGGTGCGAGCGGCCGGTGCCTCGCTGATCCATGAGGATAACGCGGTAGCGCTCTAGCGCCTTGCCAATCAGCCCCGTAGGCGCCAGCGGCCGGGGTGCTGGGAAACCAGGCCCGCCCTGGAGATAAAGCAGCGCAGGCAGGTCCTCTCCGCCGGGCGGAATGATTTCGCGGGCGTAAAGCCCAAAAGTCCCGTGGGGATTGGAATAATCCCACGGGACTTCTAGGTGGTGCTCTTTAATTGTGTGGCCGAAGCGGCGATAGGAGGTCATGTCCTCCCAGGCTAGTAGACTTTCAAGCCCTTCGAGCGGAAGACGTCGCGGATTTTCTCCACATCCTCCGGCTTAGGTGGCTTCGTGTCAGCTAGCTGGTAGTTCATTCCCAAGCTCTCCCACTTGTCCTTGCCCATATTGTGGAAAGGCAGGACCTCAACGCGCTCAACATTGGATTTCCAACGCGCCACGATATTGGCCACATTTTCCACGTTCTCTGGCGAGTCCGTGAGGTCTGGCACCACCACGAAGCGGATCCACACCGGTTTGCCTATCTTGTTCAGCCTGTCGCCGAAGTCCAGCGTGGGCTGGAGTTCGCGCTGAGTGACCTTGCGATAGGTTTCCTCGTCGCCCGACTTGACGTCGAGAAGCACGAGGTCGATATTGTCCAAGTCCTCGTCACGCAACCGCGCACCGAGATAACCGGCAGTATCGATGGTGGTGTGGATGCCCGCATCGTGAACTTCCTTGAGCACGCGGCGAGTGAAAGAAAGTTGGAAGAGGGGTTCACCACCGGAGATGGTGAGACCGCCACCGGAAGCGTTGAAGATTGGCTTATAACGCTTGATGCGCTTGACCACATCCTCGACCCGCTCCAGCGTGCCGGTCTTCATCTCCCAGGTGTCTGGGTTATGGCAGTACTGGCAGCGCAGTGGGCAACCGGACATGAACATCGTCATGCGGGTACCCGGGCCATCGACGGCGGTCACGAGCTCCCAAGAGTGCACGAGGGCAATATCGCCGGTACGGCGCGCCTCCATGAGTTCGGGGCGGGTAATGTCATCGAATTGAGCGTCATTTCCCAGGCCCGCGGCCGCGCCGCGGACTCGCTCTCCCTCTTCAGGAGAGAGGGTAACGACACCAGTAACGCCATCTGCCATGATTAGGAACCCTGGTGGAAGGTACGGGAGATAACGTCGAGCTGCTGCTCCTTGGTCAGCTTAACGAAGTTGACTGCGTAGCCAGAGACGCGAACGGTGAGGTTCGGGTACTTCTCTGGGTGCTCAACGGCATCTTCCAGGGTGGACTTGTCCAGCACGTTGATGTTGGCGTGGTACAGACCAGAGTTCATCTGGTGTGCATCGCGGTTTGCCTTCATTGCTGACATGCGGTCTTCGAAAGTTGGGGTTGCCATGATTTTCTCCTTTTCGAGATGGTTGATGGGATGAGTGGTTCTTACTTTTCCATGATGAAGCCGGCGTCCAGAACGCCCACCAAGTTATTGATGCGCTCTTCTGGGGTGCGGCCCAATCCGGAGGGAGTAATGGTGTTGGTCAGCGAGATACCGTCGAGGGCATCCTTGTAGTCCAGTTTGCCGACCGACAGCATGGACGCGACCATACCGTGGCTGTCAGCACCGTTTTCTGGGTTAGCACCCGGGGAGAACGGCGTGCCAGCCTTGTGGCCCGACGGGAAGGCGCCTGTTGCCTTGCCGTAGACCACGTTCGAGGTAATGGTCAGCACGGACTGGGTTGGGATGGCGTTGCGGTACATCGGGATGGCCTTAATCTTTTCCATCACGGTGTGGACAATGGTAGCGGCGATATCATCGGCGCGGTCGTCATCGTTGCCGTAGAACGGGAAGTCACCTTCGGTGACGTAGTCCGTAATCAAGCCAGTCTCGTCGCGTACCGGGGTGACCTTGGCGTACTTGATAGCAGCCAGGGAGTCGGCAACGATGGACAGGCCGGCGATGCCGCAGCCCATGGAGCGGACGATATTGGAATCGTGCAGCGCCATCTCGACTGCCTCGTAGGCGTACTTATCGTGGGAGTAGTGGATGATGTTGAGGGCTTCTACGTAGGTGCCAACAACCCAGTCCAGCATCTCCTCGTACTTCTGCCAAACCTCGTCGAAGTCCAGTGGGCCGTCGCCCTTGATGGGCTCGTAGCCTTCGACAACCTGCTTGCCGGTTACCTCATCGCGGCCACCGTTGATGGCGTAGAGCAGAGCCTTTGCGGCGTTCACACGAGCGCCGAAGAACTGCATCTGCTTGCCAACTTGCATCGGGGAGACACAGCAAGCAATTGCGGCGTCATCGCCCCACTGCTCACGGATCTGGCGGTCAGACTCGTACTGGATGGAGGAGGTCTCAATGGAGATGTGGGCACAGAATTCCTTGTAGCCCTCTGGCAGCTTCGGATCCCAGAAGATGGTGATGTTTGGCTCAGGTGATGGGCCAAGGTTCACCAGGGTCTGCAGCAGGCGGAAAGAGGTCTTAGTGACCAAGTGGCGGCCGTCGTTGCCAAAGCCAGCGTCGGACCAAGTTGCCCAGTATGGGTCGCCGGAGAAGATCTGGTCGTAATCGATGGTGCGCAGGAAGCGAACGATACGCAGCTTGAGAACCAGGGAGTCGATGATCTCCTGGGCGTCTTCCTCGGTGATGATGCCAGCGGCGAGGTCGCGCTCGAAGTAGCAATCGAAGAAGGCGGACAGGCGGCCGATGGACATTGCGGCGCCATCCTGGGACTTAATGGAAGCCAGGTAGCCAAAGTAGGTCCACTGCACTGCCTCGTGAGCGGTCTTAGCCGGCTGGGAGATGTCGAAGCCGTAGGACTCAGCCATCTTCTTGAGCTTCTTCAGGGCCTTGATCTGCTCGGAGTGCTCCTCGCGGAAGCGTGCCCAGTGCTCAGAGAAGCCAGCATCTGCGACGGAATCGCGGGAAGCCTGCTTTTCCTCAATCAGGTAGTCCACACCATACAGTGCGACACGGCGGTAGTCGCCGATGATGCGGCCACGGCCGTAAGCATCCGGCAGGCCGGTGATGATGTGTGATGAACGAGCAGCGCGGATGCGCGGGGTGTAGATATCGAAGACCGCATCGTTGTGGGTCTTGCGGTAACGGGTGAAGATCTTCTCCACCTCAGGATCTACTTCCTTGCCCGCTTCAGCAATAGCCTGCTTGACCATGCGCCAGCCACCGAACGGCATCATGGCGCGCTTCAGCGGGGTATCAGTCTGCAGGCCGACGATAACGTCGTCGTCCTCTGAGATGTAGCCGGCCGGGAAGGCGTCGATATCGGTCGGGGTGTGGGTGTCAACGTCGTAAACGCGCTTTTCGCGCTCGACGGACAGGTAATTCTTTTCCAGGGTCTCCCAGACGCGCTTGGTCTTTTCGGTCGGACCCGCCAGGAAGCTGGAGTCACCGTCGTACGGCGTGTAGTTGCGCTGGATGAAGTCGCGGACGTTGATGCCCTCGGTCCACGGACCGGACTCAAATCCCTTCCACGCTTCAAACTGTTGAGGCTGCGTTGCGGTAGTCATAATTCCCTTCTCTCGGGCGAATTTCTAGCAGGGGATAAATGCCGCTTTCTTCGAGCCACAGCACCAAGCCCCTCTGGCCTCAATTGTTGACTAATTTCCTGGTAATAACAAGTCTCGCAAACGTTTGAAAGCCATGTAATAAACCGGTCGTGATGTTTCGCAGGTGAGTGATTTTATGCAGTACGCACGTACGTCTTCCATCGGGGGTGAACTAGCCCCGAACGTGTTCCTCATCACGGTAAGATTTTGGCCACTACCTGCACGAACCTCTACTGTTAAAGCCGTTCAGCTTCGCTTCCGCACAAAGGAGGACTTCGTGGCTTCGCAGCCCAAGCATCCAGTAGATATCGTCCCACCCGCTCCCAAACTAGCCGCCTTGGGTTTACAGCACGTGCTGGCGTTTTACGCCGGCGCGGTAATCGTCCCGCTGCTCATTGCCGGCTCGCTCAATCTGGATGCGGAAACCACCATCCACCTCATTAATGCGGACCTGTTGACCTGTGGCATAGCGACGATCATTCAATCCTTGGGCGTCGGCAAGCACATTGGCGTGCGCCTGCCCATCGTGCAGGGCGTGACTACAACGGCCGTCTCCCCAATTATTGCCATTGGACTGGGCGCGACCGACGGCGCGGGTGGGGTGGCCTCGCTGCCAACCATCTATGGCGCCATTATTGTCGCCGGCCTTTTTACCTTCTTCGCGGCGCCGGTCTTTGGCAAGGTGCTGCGTTTCTTCCCGCCGGTGGTCACCGGTTCGGTCCTGCTGGTCATGGGTACGTCACTGCTTGGGGTGTCGGCCAATGACTTTGTCAATTACGCCGAGGGCGTGCCGGCCACCCGCGACTTGCTCTATGGCTTTGGCACGCTCGCGGTCATCATCTTGGTGCAGCGTTTTTCCTCCGGCTTTCTGGGTACCTTGGCCGTGCTCATCGGCCTAGTCTTAGGCACTGGCGTGGCGCTCGTGCTTGGCGACGCCTCCTTTGACGAGGTCTCCTCCGCCCCCGCCCTCGGCATTACTACCCCGTTCTACTTCGGTATGCCGAAGTTTGACCTGGTAGCGATTTTCTCACTCATCATCGTCATGATCATCACCATGGTGGAGACCACCGGTGACGTCTTTGCCACCGGCGAGATTGTAAAAAAGCGCATCCGCCGCGATGACGTCGTGCGTGCCATTCGCGCCGATGGCCTGTCCACCCTGGTGGGCGGCGTGATGAACTCCTTCCCCTATACCTGCTTTGCCCAAAACGTTGGCCTGGTACGCCTGACCAGCGTGAAATCGCGCTGGGTGGCCGTTGCCGCCGCCGGGTTCATGATGGTGCTGGGCATTTTGCCTAAGGCCGGCGCGGTCGTGGCCTCCATCCCCTCCCCTGTTCTCGGCGGCGCCTCCCTGGCGCTTTTCGCCAACGTGGCGTGGGTGGGCCTGCAGACCATCGCCAAGGCCGATCTTTCCGATGGTCGCAACTCCGTCATCGTTACCTCGGCGCTGGGGCTGGCCATGCTGGTGACCTTCAAGCCGGATATCGCCTCCGCCTTCCCGGAGTGGGCGCAAACCTTTGTCTCTTCTGGCATGTCCATCGGCGCGATTACCGCCATCGTGCTCAACCTTTTGTTCTTCCACACTGGGGGCAAGCAGGGAACGCAGGTGTCTCGGGCCGTCGGCAAGAGCGTGAGCCTGCAGCAACTCAATGGCGCCTCCCGCGAGGAATTCGTCTCCGCGCTGCGCCCGCTGTTTAATAACGAGACCTGGCCGCTGGAGCTGGCGTGGGAGTCGCGGCCGTTCGGCGATGTTAATGAGCTGCGGGCGGCCATTCAGGTGGCCGTGCTGACCGCGGATGATTCCCGCCGCGCCTCCCTCATCCACGATTACCCGGCCATGGATGATCTGCTGCTTGCCGACGCCGACGAAGCCGCCACCATCTCCGCCGACCGCGGCTCCCTCGGTCTGACCGACCTAGATGATGTGCAGACCGAGCGCATCACCGAGCTCTCCGCCGCCTATCGCGAGCGCTTTGATATGCCGTTTGTGGCGTATTTGGATACCAATGACACCGTCGACCGCGTCATTGATACTGGCGTGCGCCGCCTGGCCAACTCCCCGGAGCAGGAGTACCGCACCGCGTTGGGCGAAATCGTAGAAATTGCCAACGACCGCTTCGATATTCTGCTGGCCGACGCCAACCCGGTCCGCTCCTCGTGGGACCGCAAGTTCACCGAGGTGGACTAGTTAGCGAAAGGAAAAGTCCACTTCGGCCTCTGGGGCCACGCCGGAAATAATGCCGGTGTAGAACTGCTTGGCCTGGGATTGGAGGACATCGCGATTATCCGCGATGTCCTCTTTCTTTTTGTCCTCGTTGAGGATCTTGGTGATGGTTTCCGCCTTATCGATATCCGGGGTAATCCAGCTCAACGCGCCATTGTCCTCCACCGCGGTTTCGAAATTCTCATCCGAGTGCCCGATGAAAATGAACTCGGGGATCTCCACGCGGAAGTGGTGCGGGGATTCTTCTTCCACCTGAACCTGCGAACCTTCGATGCCGAGCTTGGCGCGGTAAGAGTACTTGATGTACTGGGTGCGCTCGCTGCCCGGGACCTGCCAATTCCACAGCGTGCTCGTGGCGGATTCCTCCGATAGGCCCTCGATACCCAGCGAGACGAGCACCACCTGCTCTTCGCGCTCCACGGCCTTGATGACCTTGGTATTACTCGATTCGGTCTCCACCTCCACCGGTTCCCGTACCTGCCAAATGAACACCGCGGCGGCAGCCACGGCGGCAATGAGAATGACGGCGATAAGGGTGGAAAGCAGCTTTTTCATGATGACTATCTTAGGGCGAATATGCGGCCTAAACGACAGGATGTGTTGGTGAGGTTTTATGTTTAGCCCGTCTGGCCTGCTAATATTAGGATTATTTCACTTATCCAAAGGGATATTCTAGCTTCGACCATGAAATACCGCCAAAGGAATGCCGGTGTGCTAGGCACCTAGGTTCACGATGAGGGGATGAGTAAAAATCATCCTCGATGCCCCGTCTGCGGCGGGGAATGCACGAAACACGGAACAACGAGTGCTGGGCGCCAACGATGGCGATGCCGCACCTGCAAGGCCACCTTCACCCGCGTGAATAACGATGCCGTGCAAGCCAAATGGTTCCGCCTTTTCATTTCCTGGCTCACCTCCAGCAACAGCCTGGCAGAAACCGCTAAAACCTGCGGTGTTTCAACGCGAACTTTGCAACGACGCTTCACACCGTTCTGGCTTATCCAACCACCCCGAAGCGTTGATAAGCAGCGAATCTACGACCAAATCTTCATCGACGGCACCTACTTCAACACCAAATGCCTTGTTGTAGCTGCCGACTCCAGCCATGTCATCAATTGGTTCTGGTGCACGAAAGAATCCTCCTGGTCCTACACGCGCCTGCTCGACCCGCTAGCCCCACCACAATTGGTGACCTGCGATGGCGATGCCGGCGGGCTTAAAGCACTAAACTGCCCGTGGCCTGATACCCCGGTTCAACGCTGCATTGTCCACGTCAAACGCAATATCCAACGCGCCACCGGTCTTCATCCCACCTCGCCGATGGGTAAAGCATTACAACGACTTTCCTTTGAACTACTCGCCGTTGACAACCTGGATAAAGCAGCCGAATGGACAGTGAAACTACAACAGTTCGGCACCGTATTTAGCACCCAGCTCAAAGCCAGAACCTACGTCAAAGACGTTCCCTTCGACCAGATTCCAAAGTCCAAGCGCCGGAACAAAAAGTGGTGGTACACCCACTACACTCACCGCGGAATCTACCTGCAGCTAAAGAAAATGAGTCAACAAGGACACCTCTTTGCCTACCTCACCAAAGCCGAAGAAGGCCAACGGTTGGAACGCACGACCAACAAGCTAGAAGGCGGGGTGAACTCTCAAATAAAGAAACTCATGCACACCCACCGAGGATTGCGCGACGAACAACAGCGCATCGCCTGCGACTGGTGGCTATACCTCCACACGCAACTGCCTGACGACCCTGTAGAGATCGCCAGGCAGCAAAACTGGGGCCAGGACGCACTCGCCAAAGCACACACCCTAGCCAACCAGGACAGTGCCATCGACACTGCCTACAACCACTCTATGGGAATACGCAAAGGCCACATACGCTAAACCCCCACCAACACAAAATGTCGTTTAGCCCGACACGCCGCAAAACAACACATTCTGTCGTTTAAGCCGAATATGCGGGCGGTGATATGCGAAAGCGCCGCCGGCTCTGCGAGCTGACGGCGCCGATTGTGCGCCCGGTGAGACTTGAACTCACACGTCCTAAGACACTAGAACCTAAATCTAGCGCGTCTGCCAATTCCGCCACGGGCGCGGGGGACTTGCCATAGTGTACACGGCACGCCGTCAATTCAGAAACCAGGGGTGTTCTGTTTTCCGGCCGCTGGTGGGTAGGGTGGATCGCGTGAGCACTCAAGAGGAAAAGAAGAACAAGCGCGTGCAGGTGCGGTGGTGGCACATCCTCCTCATCGCGTTTTTCGTCGTGCTCTTCCTATTCCTGGCCTATTGGCAATGGACGCGCTTCCGCTCCGGCTCGGGCACCTTCCAAAACTTGGGCTATGCCTTCCAGTGGCCACTGTTCGCCGTGTTCGTGATCTACGCCTATCGCACCACGCTGCGCTATGAAAACGAGCGCCTCGCGGCCGAGGAAGAAGCCCGCGACATGGATAGCACCGTCACTGAGGCCCCGGCTGAGTCTCCCGCACAGCCGCAGACGGAAACCAAAATCGATGAAGATTTCCTGCCCCAACGGCCTCAGATAGATGTGGAAACGTTTAACGCCATGAATACCCCGCGCCGCCGGCGCGGCGAGAACGAAGAAAGCTGATTATGACCAATAAAGTTCACCCCGCTCGCCAGGCCCGCATCCGCGGACCTTTGAAGTTTTTCTCCATCGCGGCCACCGTGACCGGTATCTTCCTGATTATCCTGGTCATCCGCATGGTCTGCCAGTACCTCATCGGCATGGAAATCCCCGAGTGGGCCACCTATATCGCGATCGTCCACGGCATCGCGTACATGACTTACCTGCTGTCCATCCTCATCCTCGGCCCGCGCGCGCTGTGGCCGGTGGGCAAACTCTTTACCACCGCCCTTGCCGGCGTGGTGCCTTTCTTGTCCTTCTGGATGGAGCACAAGCGCCGCAAGGAAATCGAGGAAGAGTTCCAGCTTTAGGAACTGCGAACCAGCTCCGCGATGGCGGGGACTAGTTGACTTAGAGCGCGGCCGCGATGCGAGACCGCGTTCTTTTCTTCTGGGGACATCTCCGCAGCCGACCGGGACTCGCCTTCTGGCTGAAAGAGTGGGTCATAGCCAAAGCCGTTGTCCCCGCGCGGCTCGCGCAGGAAGCGGCCTTCCCAGCGGCCCTCGGCCACGTGCTCGGTGCCATCGGGAGTCACGAGTGCGCAGACGGAGACAAAGGCGGCGGCGCGGCGCTCATCGGGAACATCGGCCATCTGTGCCAAGACCAGGTCATTATTGGCCTGGTCATTGCCGTGTTGGCCGGACCAGCGGGCGGAAAGCACGCCGGGCATGCCGTTGAGCTCTTCGATGGCCAGGCCGGAATCATCCGCGACGGTAGCAAAGCCGGTAGCAGCCGCGCCGGCGCGGGCCTTGATGAGCGCGTTATCGGCAAAAGTGCGGCCGTCTTCCACCGGCTCCGGGTAAGGCTCCACGGCGGATAGCGGGCGCAGCTCGACGCCCTCGATGCCGGCATCGGCCAGGATGCGCTCGAGCTCCGCGAGCTTTTTCGGATTATTGGACGCGACGAGAATTACCACCCCAGCGCCGCCTTTTGTGCGGCGATGAGCTCGCGGCAGCCCTTCTGGGCTACGTCCAGCATCTCGTTGAGATCCTCGCGGCCAAAGAGGCCGTGCTCGCCGGTGCCCTGGATTTCCACGAAATCGCCGGATTCCTGCATCACTACGTTGAGGTCAACCTCGGCGCGGGAGTCTTCCTCATAGGGCAAGTCGAGGCAGATTTCGCCGTCTATGATGCCTACCGAGACCGCAGCGATGGGATCGAGCAGCGGCTCGCCGGGGACAACGCCCTCGGCCTTGAGGTGTGCGATGGCGTCGGCAAGCGCAACATAGGCGCCGGTGATAGACGCAGTGCGGGTGCCGCCATCGGCCTGGAGGACGTCGCAGTCGAGCTGAATGGTGTTCTCGCCCAGCTCCTCCAGATCCACCGCGGCGCGCAGGGAGCGGCCGACGAGGCGGGAAATCTCGTGGGTGCGGCCCTTGACCTTGCCCTTCATGGATTCGCGCGGCATGCGGTCGTGGGTGGCGGAAGGCAACATGGCGTACTCGGCGGTAAGCCAGCCTTCGCCCGAATCGCGCTTGAAGCGCGGCACGCCATATTCTACGGATGCGGTGCACATGACGCGGGTATTGCCAAACTCCACCAGCACCGAGCCGGCCGGGTTGGTGGTGAAATTGCGGGTAATGCGGACGCTGCGCATCTGGTCGAGCGCGCGCCCATCGGCACGAGTAAATTCAGTCATGCCGTCCAGCGTATCTTAGAACTCCATCCCCGCGGCGCCGAGGACAATCTCGCCATCGAATTCGGAGCGGGCTGCCTCCAAAGTAGCTTGCGCATCGCCCCACGGCTGAATGTGGATGAGCACCAGCTTGCCCACACCCGCCTCGCGTGCCGCCCTACCGGCTTCCGCGCCCGACATGTGCATGTCCGGCGCCTTGCCCTCAGAGGTCTCGCCCCAGGCCGCCTCGCAGAGGAAGATATCGGCACCACGGGCGGCTTCGACAAGCGCGGGCGTATACGAAGAGTCACCGGAATAGGTAATGGTGTGCCCGGTCTTCGTGTGCTCCACGCGCAAGGCATAGGCCTCTACCGGGTGGTTTACCGGGAAGGGAGTGATATAGACATCATCCACGAGCTGGCGCTCGCCCGGCTCCCAGGCACTAAAGGCGAAGGTATCGGACATGTCATCGATGCCATCGACCTCATCAGAGGACAGGCGACCCAGGTGCGTGGGCGTAGCTTTCGGCCCGAAGCACATATTGCGCGAAGCAGCCGGCGCGGTGGGATGGAAGCGGCGCCACACCATCAGGGAAGGAAAATCCAGGCAGTGATCGGCATGCAGATGGCTAAAGGCCACGTGCGCATCACAAGGATCCTGCTGCTGTTCCAGCTGCGCCAAGGTGCCAGGGCCCATGTCGAGGACGATGGACGGCGCATTATCGAAGGACAGCAAGTAGCCGGAGGCGGGATTCTGGGCGGTGGGGACGCTACCGGAGCAGCCTAGGATGGTCAGCTTCATGGGCTCAATAGTTCCATGAAATCACCCCGCATGCGTATTCAACGTGCAAACGGGGGAGAAATTCCACTTCCTTATGCAATCTGGGGGCCGAGAAAGCGCCTGGCAAGGCGGGCAAAAGCCTCCGGATCTCCGGTGGATTCAAAAGTGTGGACCGGCTGATTCTCTGCGGGGGCCAACATATCCGTTTCCGTGAGGATCCGCATCACATCCTTGGTGGTCTCCTCCGAAGAGGTCACCAGCGAGACATTATCGCCCATCGCCAGCTGGATGATCCCGGTCAACAGCGGATAATGCGTACAGCCTAGAACCAGCGTGTCTACCCCTTGTGCCTGCAGCGGGGCTAGGTAGCCCTCGGCGACGCCGAGGATCTGGCGGCCGGCGGTAATGCCGCGCTCGACAAAGGGAACAAAATCCGGGCAGGCGGTGGCAAAGGCCTGCACCTTGGGGTTGAGCGCAAAGAGATCCTGATAGGCGCCAGACTTGATGGTGCCTTCGGTGCCGATGACGCCGATTTTTCCGTTGCGCGTGGTGGACATGGCGCGGCGCACCGCGGGCCGGATGACCTCCACGATGGGGATATCGTAGCGCTCACGCGCATCGTGTAAGAAGGCGGCGGTGGCGGTATTGCAGGCAATGACCAGCATTTTGCAGCCGCGCTCCACCAGCCGATCGGCCACGTCTTGGGAAAAGGCGCGGACTTCAGAGATGGGCCGCGGGCCATAAGGGCTGTGAGCGGTATCGCCGGTATAGATGACGGATTCGTGCGGCAGCTGTTCCATCACCGCGCGGGCCACGGTGAGCCCACCCACGCCGGAATCAAAGATGCCGATGGGAGAGGTCGCAGTTGGCATTAGCGCTTCACTGCCTTAACCGGGTCGTCCGAGGTAATGGTCATACCGGCGAGGATTCCGCCGATGGCGCCGAAGAGGTGGCCCTGCCAGCTCACGCCCTCGTAGACGGGCAACACGCCCCACACCAAGCCGGAGTAGGCGAAGCCGAGCACGATGCCCAAGATGGTCTGGATGAGCGAGCGGTTAAAAATTCCGCGCACAATCAGGTACGCCAGCCAGCCATAGACCAAGCTGGAAGCACCGATATGCGAGGTACCGGGACCGCCGATAAACCAGGTTCCGAGGCCCGCAACCAGCGTGGTAATCAGCGTGACCTCCCACCAGGCCTTGCGGCCGGAAAGACCGATGAGGAAGCAAAAGATGGCGCCGGGCACCGAGTTAGACATCAAGTGCTCAAAGTTCGCGTGGAGCAGTGGAGCGGCAAAAATCCCCCAAATGCCGTTGAAATCTAACGGGCGGATGCCGTAATTGGATAGCTGGCCGCCAAAGAGGAAGGCGTTGACAATATGGACTGCCCACTCCACGACAAGGAAGCCAAAGGCTATGGAAAAGCCGGTGGTGATGCGGCCGCTGCGGGTGTAATTCTTGGAATCGCCGCGATTGACCGGCCCCGAGGGCGCCGGCCGGTAGTTAGATATTCCGCCTGAAGTCATAATGCGCTTTATCTTAGTCCAGCAGATCGCGGTACGCGCTCAAGCCTAGGCCGGGATTGGCGGCGGTAACCGCGTTGGCGATAGCCTCCTCCACGGCATCGGCGGCCGCGGCGCATAGCTGGGTGATCTCCTGCGTGCTGAGTTCAGCTGGGCGCTGAGCGGTCGACAAGGCAAAGATGGTGTCGCCGTCTAGCGGTGAATGGGCAGGCCGCACCGCACGAGCGATGCCATCGTGGGCAGTCATTGCTAAGCGCTGGGCTTGGGCGGTAGTTACGGGGGCGTCGGTAAGCACGGCGCCGATGGTGGTATTGAGCTTGGCCTCCGCTGGGTGCGGCAAAGCGCGGTAGGCGGCAGCATTGACCGGGGTGCGCCCCGGCGCGCCGTACAGCCGGCCGGACTGCGGATCGATGACTTCGCCCACGGGGTTGGCGACCATCGCGGCGCTGACCTCGTAATCACCTACCCGGCGCGTGGCCAGGCCGAAGCCGCCACGCAGCTTGCCCGCGGTGGCGCCCACACCAGCTCCCACCGACCCCATGGATTCATCGCTGCCTGTGAGCGCGGCGTGCAACGCGGCTGTGCCTTCTTTCGGCCCAGGGCGGGAAGGCCCGACCAAGAGGTCAAAGATGACGGCTCCGGGGACGATGGGCACGCGCGGTCCAGGCTTATCCTCGCCAAAGACGGGAAAGCCAATCCCCTCGTGTGCCAGCTCATTCATTACGCCGTCGGCAGCGGCCAAACCAAAGGCGGAACCGCCCGCCAACACCACGGCGTGGACGCGCTCGACCGTATTATGCGGCTGCAAAAGGTCTGTTTCGCGGGTGCCAGGGCCGCCGCCGCGCACGTCGACGCTGCCGAGCGCTCCGCCGGGCCCGCAGTAGAGCACTGTGACTCCGGTATCGGTGCCGCTATAGTGCCCGATGCTTATGCCGTCCAGCATTAGTCCATCAGCACCTGCAGCAGCGAATCCTGGCAAAAGGCCAACCATTCCACGAGGCTGTCGCGGTCCAACATCAGGTTTTCATCGGAAACATCGCCTGCCGCAACATAGAGGCGCAAATCATTAAGGCCGGCAACAAAGGCTTGGGCCTCATGCTCACTGATCGTGACCTCTACCCCGCCGGTGGGGCCAAGGGCCGAACCGATGACCTGAAGGTTTTCTAGCTTGGCGCGCGCAATGTCATTCTCGTGCAGCGAGCGCAGCAAAGAAGCATCGCCTTCGTATTCCTCATCGCCGGGCATCTCAAAGTCTGGAAAGAGACGGGCCAGTGAAGGATCGTCCGGGGCTTCGGTGTGGCCGGTAGGCATGTCCAGCATCTCTGCTAGCTCATCCTTAGGTGCGGACTGCGCGCGCCCGATGATCGCCTCGGAGACGGTAGCGGTGAGATCACCTAATACCTCGCGCTCCATTGGCTCAAAAACGGCCGTTATCTTCGGCGCGCGCATAAGGGACTTCTTTTTCTTCCACGGTTGCATATATTTAACCTGCCTGCTGCATCGTTGCCCACAGACCCGCGATCTGGAGCTTTTTCACGTCTGCCTCAATTTTGTCGCGCTCGCCGCTGGAGACGGCGGCCTTGCCCTCAGTATGGACCTGCATCATGAGTTCATTGGCTCGCTTCTTGTCATATCCCAAAACGGTTTGGAATACGTAGGACACGTAGCTCATTAGGTTGACTGGGTCATCCCACACGATGCACATCCACGGGAGGTTCTCACTCGTGGCCACATCTACGTCGAGTTCTTCATCCAATTCGGGCGTAGCCATAGGAGAGCTCATGCGGACTACGGGAAATTGCGCCTTCATGCTTTCTAGCCTAACCACTTTTGGGGATTTATTGTGGGCCAGCCCAATCTAGCTGCGGACAATCTAGGCCCAAAGAATCTAAACCTCTGAAAAACACCTAGTCAGTGGGTATTATCACTCCCGTGAATGACAAAGCTATTCCTAATGATCGCTCCACTGCTCTACTGACGGATAAATACGAGCTCACTATGCTCCAGGCCGCGCTGCGAGACGGCTCGGCAAACCGCCAGGTCACCTGTGAGGTATTCGGCCGCCGTCTGCCCAATGAGCGCCGCTACGGCGTGGTTGCCGGCACCGAGCGGGTCCTGCGTGCGGTGGAGGATTTTCGCTTTTCGGCCAATCAGTTAGCAGAGATGGACTTCCTGGATGACAAAACCAAGGAATACCTGCGTCACTATCGCTTTTCCGGGCAGATTGACGGCTACCGCGAGGGTGAGCTTTATTTCCCCAACTCCCCCATCCTGACCGTGCGCGGCACTTTTGGTGAATGCTTAATCCTTGAGACCGTCATCCTGTCCATCCTGAATGCCGATTCCGCGGTGGCTTCGGCTGCTTCCCGCATGGTCACGGCTGCCGATGGCCGCCCGATTATCGAGATGGGCTCGCGCCGCACCCACGAGTATGCGGCGGTAACCGCCGCCCGCGCGGCCTACCTGGCTGGCTTCGAAGCCACCTCCAATTTGGAGGCAGGCTACCGCTACGGCATCCCGGTCTCCGGCACTGCCGCTCATTCCTGGACCTTGGCGCATACCAACCCGGACGACACCCCGAACGAAGAAGCCGCTTTCCGCTCCCAGATCGACACGCTGGGTGTAGAGACCACCCTGCTGGTCGATACCTATGACATCACCAAGGGCGTAGAAACCGCAGTGAAAGTAGGTGGCCCGCAGCTAGGTGGGGTCCGCATAGATTCCGGTGACTTGGGTGCGGTCACCCGCCGCGTACGCAAGCAGCTGGATGATTTGGGCAACCACAACACCAATATCGTGGTCTCCTCTGACCTCGATGAGTTTGCCATCGCTGGCCTGCGCGGCGATCCGGTCGACGTCTACGGCGTCGGTACGTCTGTGGCAACCGGGTCTGGCGCACCGACCGCCGGCATGGTCTACAAGGTAGTGGAGGTAGATGGCATCCCAGTGGCCAAGCGCTCTACTTCCAAGCAGTCCGTCGGCGGTGCCAAGCGCGCGCTACGCACCTACCGTTCCTCGGGCGTGGCGGTGGAGGAAATCGTCTACCCCTTTGAGGCACCGGCGCCAGATACCGGCCAGCTCGATACCCGCGAGATGACCATTCCGCTCATGCGCGATGGGCACATCGTTGACGGCTTGCCGGATCTGCATGCCTCTCGCGAGTATTTGGATCAGGCCCGCAAGACCCTGCCGTGGGAAGGCCTGGCGCTCTCGCGCGATGAGGCGGCCGTGCCCACGCGGATGGTGGGCTTTAAAAAGTAGGTCGCTAGACTGTGTGGGGTGAGTGAGCACGCAGATGAGCCCCTAAACCTCGACACGGAAACGCTGCTGGGCAAGGCCGTTGACGCGTTGGGCGGCAGCCGGCGCGAAGGTCAGGTGCGCATGGCCACCGCCGTCTCGGCCGCGCTCGAAAAGGAGCGCCACCTAGCAGTGCAGGCCGGTACCGGTACCGGTAAATCCCTGGCCTACTTGGTCCCGGCTATCCGGCATGCGATGAACTCGGGGTCCACCGTCATCGTCTCCACCGCGACGCTAGCCTTGCAGCGCCAGCTGGTGGAGCGCGATCTGCCGCGGCTTACTAAGGCCCTCGCCCCTGTGATGGAGCGTACGCCCACCTTCGCCATCATGAAGGGCCGCAATAACTACCTGTGCATGAATAAGATTGCGGCTACGCCGGATGACCCGGAAGCTCTTATCGACGAATCCGAGATATCCCACCGCGGCAAGGCAGTGCGCCGCATCCACGAGTGGGCACAGGAAACCGACACCGGTGACCGCGATGATCTAGAGCCGGGCGTGCCGGACTTGGTGTGGCGGGCGGTGTCCGTAACGTCCAACGAGTGCTTAGGCGCGTCGCGCTGCCCGCACGGGCCGGATTGCTTTGCGGAAGAGGCACGCAGGGCGGCTGCCGACGTCGACATCGTGGTCACCAACCACGCCATGCTCGCCATCGACGCGGTTTCTGAGGCAAATATCTTGCCGGAGCACGACGTCGCCATTATCGATGAGGCCCACGAGCTCGACGGCCGCATCACCTCTGTATCTACCGCAGAGATTACTACCCGCGCCATCAAGATGGCCGCCAACCGCGCGAAGTCGCTGGGCAATGCTGGCAGCCTCTCGGACTTGGCCGAGGAATTCGATGACCTGATGAAAATCCAAGAGCCAGGCCGTTGGACCGACTTAGATGAAACCTCCCAGGGCCACCTGCGCGCGCTTGCCGACGAATTCCTGCGCGTTAGGTCCCTCATTTCTCACGCACCAGAAGGCGAGGCTACCGACGATCCGGAGAAAAACGCCGAGCGCCAAAACTTGAGCAACCACCTCTCCGACCTCGCGCAAGCCGTAGCGCGCATGCTGGAGGTTTTCGCCACCGATGACCCGGCCAAACAAGACGACGTCGTCTGGCTCGAGCGCGATCCGCGCAGCGACGCCGAGACCCTCGCCGTGGCGCCCCTTTCCATCGCCCACATGCTGCGCGAGAACCTCTTTGGGGAGCAGACGGTGGTGCTGACCTCGGCCACCCTCGCCCTCGGCGGCCGCTTCGATGCCATGGCCGCGCAGTGGGGCATGCCGAGCGGCACCTACGACACCTTGGACGCGGGCACGCCTTTCGACCCAGCCAAATCCGGCATCCTGTACACCGCCAAGCACCTACCCGCGCCGGGCCGCGATGGCCTGCCCAAAGAAACCATCGATGAGATCTACGAGCTCATTATGGCCGCCGGCGGGCGCACGCTTGGTCTGTTCTCCTCCCGCCGCGCCGCGGAAGAGGCGGCCACCGCCCTCAAGCCGCGCATCCCCTTTGACCTCTTCGTGCAAGGCGAGGATTCCATCGGCGCACTGGTAGAAAAATTCTCCCAGAAGGAAAACTCCTGTCTCTTCGGCACGCTTACCCTGTGGCAAGGCGTGGACGTGCCGGGGCCGGCCTGTTCGCTGGTCATCATCGACCGCATTCCGTTCCCCCGGCCGGACGATCCCCTCATGCAGGCGCGCGCCCAGGCAGCCGATGCTGCGGGCCGCTCCGGGTTCATGGAGGTTTCCGCCAACCACGCCGCCTTGCTCATGGCACAGGGCGCAGGCCGCCTGCTGCGCCACGTGACCGACCGCGGGGTGGTGGCCGTGCTCGATAGCCGCTTGGAGTATAAGCGCTACGGCAGCTTCCTCAAGGCCTCCATGCCGCGCTTTTGGCAAACCACCGACCCGGATACGGTGCGCGGCGCGCTTAAGCGATTGGTCGCCGCAGGGCGCACACGGTAGCCGAGTCCGGCGCAATCTCCGTAAAGCCGGCGTCTACGATGACCACGGCGCCGTCCTGCGCACAGGCGGTGCGAAAATCTTTTCCGGACACCTCGCGAACCGAAAGCTTAAAACCGGTGTCGGCCCAGGCACGGGCCTCCCCCACCGACATCGCCGCGGCGAGCATCATCGAACCGTGGCCCACCTGCGCTGCGGCCTTGCCTGCAGACATGTTGAGGCTGCGGTCGACGTAGATAACGGGGGCATCGCCAAGCGGGGCTCCCGGCTCATCATAAGCAAGGTCAGTGTGACCGATTTGCAGCTTGCCGATGAGCGGATCCACCTCCCCCACAGCCGAAGGCGCGAAGGCCCGGGCACGGTCCGCCACGGTCACGCCGGGCAGGCTCTGCACATCGCGCCAGGCCTTATTGCGGGCCCGGCGGGCGATCTTGCGGATGCGGTGGCCGTACCACTGGCCCAGGGCGTGGGCGAAGGCCCCGTCCTCCCCCGCGCGCTCGTCCAAGCACACGGCCACAACGGCGCTGGCGGCCGCCTCCAGCACCTCCGTGCGCGCCGGCGGCTCCTGCTTTGGCAGGTTAAGCGCAATCTGCATCGCTTGGATGGTGGAGGGCTCGTCAGGGTTTTCTGGGTCATCGCGCCACGAGCGCGAGTCACAAGCTTCTACCAAGCGCTGGTGGGCGATTTCAAACTTATCCACGCACAACTTCCTCGGCCGGGATTCCCAAAATCTGTAGTACTTCATCCAGCCGCCGGTGATTTACCGAGGTATCCGCCGCTTCTTGCAGCGCCGGCTTAGCGTTAAAGGCGATGCCCAGTCCCGCGGCGGTAATCATATCGATGTCATTGGCACCATCGCCCACGGCGACCGTCTGGCGCATGCCTACCCCGGAATCTGCGGCGAATTCCCGCAGGAATTCCTCCTTGGCCTTGCGGTCAACCACCTTGCCGGTTACGCGGCCGGTGAGCTTGCCATCGGCGATTTCCAAGGTATTGGCGCGGACGTAATCTAGTTGCATTTCTGCGGCTAGTCCCTCCAGGACTTGAATGAACCCGCCCGAGACCACAGCGGTGCGATAACCGATGCGGTTGAGCGTGGCAATAGTCTCGCGGGCACCGGGGGTCAGTTGAATCTCGCGGGCTACTTCATCAACGATGGAAGCATCCAGGCCGGCCAAAACGGCCACGCGCTCGCGCAGGGACTCCTCAAAGTCCAATTCGCCGCGCATAGCCCGGGCCGTGATGGCGGCAACCTCTTCCTCCTTGCCGGCGTGCGCGGCCAGCATCTCGATGACCTCGCCTTGAATGAGGGTGCTATCGCAGTCGAAGCAGACGAGGCGCTTGGAACGCCGGCCCAGACCCGCCGGTTCGATGGCAATGTCGATGCCAATCTGCTGTGCCAGCTCTGCCAGCGCCTGGCGTACGGGTGCCGCGGAACCATCGAGGGACAAGAAAAGCTCTAGGCCGGTCAGTGGAGAGGTGGAAAGCCCGCGGATGCGATCGATATTGGCATCGAAGTTGGCCAATACGCGGGCGACCTCCTCTACGTGGTGGGCGGTTACTTCCGTTCCCATGAGGACCACCGCATGCGTAGAGCGAGCTCGCGCGCTAGATTCCTCCTCCCGTACGTCCACGGATACCTGCTGCCCGTAGATGCTCAAGGTATTGCGCAACCCCTGTGCAATCTGCTCGGCGCGCGCACTGGGAATGCGGGTATGGGCAGCGAGGGTGATACGGCCGGAAAAGATGGCCTGTTCGACGTCGACAAGCGCGGCGCTATAAGACGCCAACACGCGGAAGAAGGCAGCCGAGACCCCAGGTTTGTCCGGTCCAGTGGTGGTAATGACGGCATAGGTATCAACTTGGGTACTCACGCGGCCCATTATCGCACGTGGGGCAAATAAGATACGCCAAAGCCGCCTCCCACGGCCCTTGGCGGGCTGGGAGGCGGCTTAAGTCAGGAGTGCTTTAGCGAGTTATATCGCTTTAGTGGCTACCCACGTGTGCTTCTTCGCGCATGCGCTGAACCATGTGCGGGTAGTGCAGCTCGAAGGCCGGACGCTCGGAGCGGATACGCGGCAGCGACACGAAGTTGTGGCGCGGCGGCGGGCAGGAGGTTGCCCACTCGAGGGAATTGCCGTAGCCCCATGGGTCATCCACGGTAACAATCTCGCCGTAGCGCCAGGACTTGAACACGTTCCAAATCAGCGGGATAACGGAAGCGCCCAAGACGAAGGAGAAGATGGTGGAAATCTGGTTGAAGACCGTGAAGCCATCGGACTCCAGGTAGTCAGCGTAACGACGCGGCATACCCATGTTGCCGACCCAGTGCTGAACCAGGAAGGTGCCGTGGAAGCCGATGAAGGTCAACCAGAAGTGAATCTTGCCCAGACGCTCGTCCAGCATGCGGCCGGTCATCTTCGGGAACCAGAAGTACAGGCCGGCGAAGGCGGAGAATACAACCGTACCGAACAGGGTGTAGTGGAAGTGTGCAATCAGGAAGTAGGACTCAGCCAGTTGGAAGTCCAGGGCCGGGGATGCCAGCATAACGCCGGTCATGCCGCCGAACAGGAAGGTTGCCATGAAGCCCATGGCGAAGATCATCGGGGTATCCCAGGTGATATGGCCCTTCCACATGGTGCCGACCCAGTTGAAGAACTTAACGCCGGTTGGAACCGCAATCAGGAACGTCATGAAGGAGAAGAACGGCAGCAGGATAGCGCCGGTGACGAACATGTGGTGTGCCCACACAGCCATGGACAGGGAGCCGATGGCCAGCAGTGCGAAGACCAGGCCGATGTAGCCGAAGACCGGCTTGCGGGAGAAGACCGGAACGACCTCAGACACAACGCCGAAGAACGGCAGCGCGAGGACGTAAACCTCAGGGTGGCCGAAGAACCAGAACAGGTGCTGCCACAGGATGGCGCCACCATTAGCGGAATCGTAGATGTGGCCGCCCAGCTTGCGGTCATACAGAACGCCCAGTGCCGCAGCGGTCAGCAGTGGGAAAATCATGAGCACGATGGCGGATGCGGTAAACACAGCCCAGCTGAAGACCGGCAGACGGAACATGGTCATGCCCGGTGCGCGCAGGGTCAGGATGGTCGTAATCATGTTGATAGCGGAGGCAATGGTACCGACACCGGTAGCGCCCACGCCGACAATCCACATATCCGCGCCGATGCCCGGGGTGTGGACACCATCAGCCAGCGGCATGTACATGGTCCAGCCGAAGTCAGCCGCACCACCTGGGGTAACGAAGCCCAACAGCATGACGATGCCGCCCAGCAGGGTAACCCAGAAGCCGAAGGCATTCAGACGCGGGAAGGCCACGTCCGGCGCACCAATCTGCAGCGGCAGAATGTAGTTACCAAAGCCCCACACAACTGGGGTTGCAAACAGCAGCAGCATCACGGTGCCGTGCATGGTGAACAGCTGGTTGAACTGCTCATTGGACAAGAACTGAAGACCCGGGGTGAACAGCTCCGCGCGGATCAACAGTGCCATAAAGCCACCGAGGAAGAAGAAGCTGAAGGACATGATCAAGTACATGATGCCCAGCTGCTTGTGGTCGGTGGTGGTTAGAAATACCCAAGCCTTTGAACCGGTCTTCGCGTTACCGGTTGGCTCTGGACGTGTGGGGGCGACGTAATCGTCGACCCGTGGCGCCACAGCGGTCATAAAATCCTCCTGAATAACAAAGTGTCTGTGGACAGACTCCACCTACACCTAGGTTTACTCGCCTTATATTAGGCCATTTTCCCCTCTTCTTTCCAGCTTCCCCCAATACTCGGACACAAGGACACACCTCACCACTGACCACATCTGCCACATTGCCCCTGCACGTGGCGCAGCCACTATTTCCTCCTACGGTTTTCGCCAAAGATGCAGCGTGCTATATGTCACAGTCGCGCCGAATTGTGCGGCCCCAAAACGTAAAAACACACCCCCGCTCGTTATCAACCTTTCGGTTGAGTTCGAGCAGAAGGTGTGCCGCTAGACCACGCTGATCAGCGGGAATGCTTAGAAGTCCCAGTCATCATCCGTAGTGTCCTCAGCCTTGCCGATGACATAGGAAGAACCCGAACCAGAGAAAAAGTCATGGTTCTCGTCGGCGTTCGGCGACAACGAGGACAAGATAGCCGGGGAAACGCGGGTCTCATCGGCCGGGAAGAGCCCCTCGAAGCCCAAGTTATTCAACGCCTTATTGGCGTTGTACCGCAGGAAGCGCTTAACGTCCTCGGTCCAGCCCAGGTCATCGTAGAGATCCTCGGTGTAGTCGATCTCATTGTCATAGAGGTCATAGACCAAGTCGAAGGTGTATTCCTTCAGCTCCGCCTGGCGCTCTTCATCCAGCTGCTTATACGCCTGCTGGAACTTATAACCAATGTAGTAACCATGCACAGCCTCATCGCGGATGATCAGGCGGATGATATCGGCGGTGTTGGTGAGCTTCGCACGGGAGGAGAAGTACATCGGCAGGTAGAAGCCGGAGTAGAACAGGAAGGACTCCAGCAGCGTGGACGCCACCTTCTTCTTCAGCGGATCGTCGCCCTTGTAGTAGGACAAGATGATCTTGGCCTTCTTCTGCAGGTTCTCGTTTTCTTCGGACCAGCGGAAGGCGTCGTTGATCATCGGCGTGGACGCCAGGGTCATAAAGATATTGGAATAGGACTTGGCGTGCACGGACTCCATGAAGGCGATATTGGTGTAGACCGCTTCCTCATGCAGAGTCTGGGAATCCGGAAGGAGGGAAATCGCACCCACTGTGCCCTGGATGGTATCCAGCAGCGTCAGGCCGGTAAAGACCCGCATGGTGGTTTCCTTTTCCTTCTCCGTCAGCGTCTTCCAGCTGGGAAGGTCATTGGAGACTGGAACCTTTTCCGGCAACCAGAAGTTACCGGTGAGACGGTCCCACACTTCAAGGTCCTTTTCATCCGGGATGCTATTCCAGTTAATGGCTTCAACTGGCTTTTCATGACTAGAAAGATAGTCATCGTACTCGTGCGACACGCGGCGTCACTCCAATACATAATACGGACAATTTTAGCTCCCCAGCATACCCAATTCGGCCGCCCCTCTAAGCCATTGTGCTGGATACCACTTACCTATACTGATCCCAGTTACTTCGGAGCATGCAAAGAAAGGATTTCCGCATGAGCGCTACCCCTCCCCTACTCGGCTCCGTGGTGGATCAGCTCGGCGCGGATATAGTAAGCGGAGACCTCGCGGAGGGCGAGCGGTTCCGGCTGGGGGACGTCGAAAAGCGCTTTGGCATCTCCCGCACCGTAGCCCGAGAGGCCATGCGCGCTTTGGAGCATCTCGGCATGGTGAGCTCTGGGCGCCGCGTGGGCCTCACGGTGCTACCGATGGAGAAGTGGGCGGTATATGACCCAGCGATCATTGGCTGGCGCTTAGACAACGATAAAACGCGCGGGCAGCAAGTGGCCCGGCTCAACGAGCTAAGGCTTGGCATCGAACCGGTGGCCGCGCGTCTAGCTGCCGGCAACGCCACCGCCCAGCAGCGGGCGGAATTGCTGCGCCTCGCCGCGCGATTGGCCGAGCTGGAATCCACCCCGTCTCCGCGCGTGGGCGAAGAATTGGAAACCGATCTCCGCTTCCACACCCTCATCCTGCGGGCCTCCGGCAATGAAATGCTCGCCGCGCTCGCCCCCTCCCTAGTGGCGATGCTCAAGGGCAAGTCCGTCTTCGGCTCCCGCAAACGCGACCCCATCAGCGGCACCACACAGCTGCACATGGAACTGGCCCGCGCCATTGATGCCGGGCTTGCCGACGCCGCCGAAGAAACCTCCCGCACCATTCTCGACCGCACTAGGGCCGAAAACGGCTAAACGCCTCGATGCACGTCCTTCCCCGCGACGTGCATCGAGGCACCCTACCACCGGTTTAGAGCATGCAGGATACGCAGCCCTCGACCTCGGTGCCCTCCAGCGCCATCTGGCGCAGGCGGATGTAGTACAAGGTCTTAATGCCCTTGCGCCACGCATAAATCTGCGCGCGGTTGACCTCACGAGTGGTCGCGGTGTCCTTGAAGAAGAGCGTGAGCGATAGGCCCTGGTCCACATACTTCGTGGCTACGGCATAAGTATCGACGATCTTCTCGTAGCCGATCTCATAAGAATCCTTGAAGTACTCCAGGTTGTCATTATCCATGTGCGGTGCCGGGTAGTAGACGCGGCCGATCTTGCCCTCCTTGCGGATCTCAATCTTGGAGGCAATCGGGTGGATGGACGAGGTGGAGTTATTGATATAGGAAATCGAACCCGTCGGCGGTACCGCCTGCAGGTTGCGGTTATACAGGCCGTACTTAGCCACGTCCTGCTTCAAGTCCTCCCAGTCCTGGGCGGACGGGGTGTGGATCGAAGAGGCGTCGAAAAGCTCCTGTACCTTCTTGGTCTTCGGCTTGAACTCTTCCGGATCGTAGCGGTCAAAGAATTCGCCCGAGGCATACTCGGACTGGGGGAACTCCGTGAAGTACTCGCCGCGCTCGCGGGCAATCTTATTGGAGGCACGCAGCGCCGCATACAAAATGGCGGCAAAATAAGCATTGGTAAAGTCCAAGCCCTCTTCCGAGCCATACTCGATGTGTTCGCGGCCCAAGTAACCGTGCAGGTTCATCTGGCCCAAGCCGATGGCGTGGGACTCATCATTACCACGGCGCACGGACGGCACGGAGTCAATGGAGGTCTTATCCGCCACGGCGGTCAGGCCGCGGATGGCGGTTTCCACCGTATTGGCAAAGTCCGGCGAATCCATGGTCATCGCGATATTCAGGGAACCCAAGTTGCAGGAAATATCGCTGCCCAACTCCTCATAGGTCAGGTCCGCGTTGAATTCGGATGCGGAGTTAACCTGCAGGATTTCCGAGCACAGGTTGGACATGTTGATCCACGAGGTCTTCACTGGGTTCGCGCGGTTTACGGTGTCCTCGAACATGATGTACGGGTAACCGGACTCGAACTGTAGCTCTGCCACGGTCTGGAAGAAGTGGCGGGCGTTGATCTTCTTCTTGCGGATGCGTGGGTCTTCCACCATCTCCTCATAGTGCTCGGTCACGGAGATGTCACCGAAGGCCTTGCCATAGACGCGCTCGACGTCATACGGCGAGAAGAGGTACATATCATCATTGCGCTTAGCCAACTCAAAGGTGATATCCGGCACGACGATGCCCAGCGAGAGGGTCTTAATGCGTATCTTCTCATCCGCATTCTCGCGCTTGGTGTCCAGGAAGTTCATGATGTCTGGGTGGTGCGCGTTGAGGTAAACCGCACCGGCACCCTGGCGGGCACCGAGCTGGTTGGCGTAGGAGAAGGAATCCTCCAGCAGCTTCATCACGGGGATGACGCCGGAAGACTGGTTCTCAATGTGCTTAATTGGTGCACCGGACTCGCGGATATTAGACAGCAGGAGGGCCACGCCGCCGCCACGCTTGGAAAGCTGCAGCGCGGAGTTGATGGAGCGGCCAATGGACTCCATGTTGTCCTCGATGCGCAGCAGGAAGCAGGAGACGAGCTCGCCGCGCTGGGCCTTGCCGGCGTTGAGGAAGGTCGGGGTAGCCGGTTGGAAGCGGCCGGTCATGATCTCGTCTACGAGGTGCTCCGCTAGGCCAGTATCGCCATCCGCCAAAAATAGAGCCGTCATGGAGACGCGGTCTTCAAAACGCTCCAAGTAGCGGCGTCCGTCGAAGGTCTTCAGCGTGTAGCTGGTGTAGTACTTATACGCGCCCAGGAAGGACTTGAAGCGGAACTTATAGGAATAAGCGCGCTTGAATAGCTCCTTAATAAAGGAGAAATCATACTGCTCAATGACCTGCGGGTCGTAGTACTTGTTATTAATCAGGTAATCGATCTTTTCTTCCAGATCATGGAAGTAGACTGTGTTTTGATTAACGTGCTGCAGGAAGAATTGGTTAGCGGCCTCGCGGTCTTTCTCAAACTGAATCTTGCCGTTATCATCGTAGAGATTCAGCATCGCGTTCAGAGCGTGGTAATCCAACTGCTCTTCTGGCTTTACTGGCTCGGCGACGGTCTTCCCCAATTGCGTACTCACAGCTGACAAGGCCTTTCTTAAAAATCAGGATCTTTATTTAAGTCGTAGTGGGCGCTAGGCCGCGGCCTCGAGCCCGAGCTCGGCGGCGTTAGCCAATAAACCTTCACGACAAATTTTTATATCGTCATCGTTTCCCAGCAACTCGAAACGATATACATAGGGCACTTTACATTTGGCACTGATGACGTCACCAGCCTTGCCAAAATCGGCACCGAAATTGCTATTACCACCAGAGATTACCGCGCGAATGAGGCTGCGGTTGTGCTCATCATTGAGGAACTTAATAACCTGCTTTGGCACGGGCCGAGAGTTTTGGTGGCTGATGGAAGCGCCCCCGCCATAGGTGGGGCACACCAAGACATAAGGTTCGTTGACCTTGAGGAGCTCCTCCGTGCGGCGCAGCGGAATGCGCGCGCTGGGAAAGCCCAGTTTCTGCACGAACCGGTGCGTATTTTCCGTCGCGGAGGAAAAATACACGACCAACATAGCTACTGGCCTCCCCTACCTCTTAGGCGGATGCCGCTACGGAAGCCAAGCCCTTGATACGGTCAGGGCGGAAACCGGACCAGTGCTCGCCATTAGCTTCAACTACTGGTGCCTGAACGTAGCCCAGTGCCATGACGTAATCACGGGCTTCATCATCAACAGAAATATCGACCAAGCTGTAATCGAGACCGGCGCGGTCGAGGGCCTTCTTGGTGGCATTGCACTGGACGCAAGCTGGCTTGGTGTAAACGGTGATAGACATATAGATCCTTAAAGCTCCTGCATTGAAAAATTCGTCAGAGCGGGGAGCGTTTTCCCGCCTAAACGGGCGCTTCCTGCGCCGCTCTGAGCAACATCAACGACACTATACTTTGGGGGAAATACCCGCAACTAACACAATATGTAGTAGTTACAGCCATGGTATTCCCAGGATGGCACACCCCCGGACCCCACATGTTGACCACACCTAAGGACAGCCATGAAACTACACCAATGGGATTCCTGCAGGTTTACCTGGAGTTCACGATTTTGTGTGTCAAAGTTCACATTTAAGGGACTGGCGGCCCGCCCTGGGCCCCGCTTATCGGCGCCCCCTCAGAGACGCAGGTCGACGGGTTCGGCCCCTCCCCCGGGGCGCGCTTCAGGCCAAAAATGACCTGACTCAACACCGTCCGGTTGGTCGGCAGCTTGTCGTGCCGAGGAGCCACGCCGCAGACCTCGCCCAGGTCGAGGTTGACCACATCGGCGCCGTCGACAAGCGCCAGCTGCGAAGAACTATTCGGAGTCACCGTCGTATCCCCCGGCGAGTAAATGGAGGTATAAAGCACGCCTGGCGCGGTATCTGGCAGCGCATTGAGCCGTTTCATAAACTCCGACCCCACTACTTGCTGGATACCGGCCGTACTAGCCAGGAAGGCGGCGAGGTGAGGTGCGAAGGCAATGAATTTAGAAAGCGTCTCCCCCTGCCCGTTAAGCGTGGTGCCGTGGAAGTTGCCACCTAGCGCCACCGCATGGGACACATGACCCGCCCCATCATGCATCTGTGTATACGTCTTGATGTGCATACCGCCCTGGGAATGGCCCACCAAGTTCACCTTGTCCGAGCCAGTGACCTCGCGGACATAGTCCACCTGATCCGCAATTTCCGCGGCCGAATCATCTAGGTCCGCGATGGCTTTGACGCTTGGAATCATATTCTGCAAGGTGACATCATCGGCGCCGTAGTCAAAGGCCCACACGCACGCCCCCTGATCTTGTAAGAGATGGACCAAATTTCCCCACACGGAAGCATTATTCGAGGTTCCATGCAGCAGCACAACGGGCTCAGTGATGTCCCCTGAAGGCACACAGGACGGGTCATTGATGCCAAGGGACTCCGGTGCAGAGGATTCCCACTGTGGTTCTGCGGCATGAGCCACTGGGGCAGACAATCCGAGTGCGGCGGCAGTGAGCGCGGCAACGATTCGCTGGGACATTATTCTTCTTTCTCACGACATAAATAGACAAAATAATTATATTCATATATTTGCCTTTATGCTCACCGGGGCTGAAGAGAATGTATCCTTTTGTGCCAGGGCTCACGCATGAAAAAATCCGCCCCACTCCGGAAAGCCGGAGGGAGCGGATGGAATCGCGTCTCAATTAGCCCTGACGAGCCTTGAAACGGGGATCCTTCTTGTTGATCACGAAGACCTTACCGTGGCGGCGAATAACCTGGGCGCCCGGCTTCTTCTTCAGCGACCGAAGGGACTTACGGACCTTCATCGGGCGCTCCTTTCGTTATGCGCAATCTACATGCGGTTGAATAAGTAAAGCACGGACTGGGAATCCCCAGCCATGACACGAGGAAAAATGTTACCTCACACGGCCGTCAATACCAAAACACTAAGGCTTCACGGGTGCGGACTCGCGCTCGTAGCGCGACTTCATCTCCTCGCCTACCTCATCCAGGCTACGTCCCATAGTCTCTGGAACCAAAACCTTGGTGTAGCCGATGGCAATGAGACCAAAGACTCCGAAGACGATAAACGCCACCGGGCCGGTCAGCCACTCCACTAGCGGCAGGAAGTACTGCGCCACGGCCCAGTTGGTGGCCCATAGCGAGAGCCCCGCAATGCCCATGCCTAGGCCGCGCACCTGCAGCGGCACCAGCTCGGAGATGAGTAGCCAGGTAGTGGGCGACACTGCGGCCTGCTGGAAGGCGATAAACAGCGCCATAAAGACCAACGAGACCATCGCCATAGCGGTGGAGTCCTGCGCATGGGAATAGGCAAAGGAGAGGATAAACAGCGAGACCACGTTGCCGGTCAGGCCGGTAAGCAATAGTCGCTTTCGCCCAATGCGGTCCACGACCTTGAGCCCCACCCAGCAAGCCAGCACGGATACCGTGCCGATAACGATGGAGGTATAAACCGAGTTGGCCGTGGAAATCCCCACCTGGTTCATCATGGTCGGCGCGAAGTACACGATGGCGTTGACGCCGGTGATCTGCTGCGTCAGCCCCATCAGCATGGCAAGCAGCACCGTAATCTGCATCCACCGATTGGCCTTCAGCGCCTTCCATTCGGATCCGCTGGACTTTCGCGCGGTCTCCTGCGAGGTCAGCTCCGAAATATCCATCCCGGCGCGCCCGGCAATCTCCTGGGCGCTAGCCATGTGGCCGTTAGTAGCCAGCCATACCGGCGTCTCTGGCAGGAAAGCCATTCCGAGCGCCAGCGCTAGGCCCGGCACGGCGGCTAGGCCCAGCATCCACTCCCAGCTACCGGTAGAAGCCAGCGCGGAGTTGACCAGGTAGGCCATCAACTGGCCCACCACAATCGCTAGGGTATTGAGCGAGACCATGCGCCCGCGCACTTTGGCGGGCACGATCTCCGCGATGTACATGGGGGACACGATGGAGACTGCACCCACGGCAAAGCCCAAAAAGGTGCGCGCCGTTGCCAGCATTCCCACCGAGCCGGACAGGGCGCACCAGACGGAGCCCAGCACGAAAATGATGCCGCCGGCAATCAGCGTAAGCCGCCGGCCGAATCTATCGGCGATGCGCCCGGCCGTCAGCGCCCCTACTGCAGCACCCACGAGCAGCATCGAGGTCACCCACCCCTCTTGGTGCGCGCTCATATCGAATGCGGGGCTAATAAAAAGCAAGGCACCGGACATCACGCCGGTGTCGTATCCAAATAGCAGCCCGCCCAGGGCCGCTATGCCAGCTACTACCTTGACATAAACTTCCTTATTCACAGCACAATATTGTGTCAGGCGGCTACCATGAACGTCATGTCGAACGATGCCGAAAATCTGCAGCAAACCATCATAAAAGCCCTGGGTGTGCGCCCCTTTATCGATCCAGAAGCCGAAGTGCAGCGCCGCGTGGATTTCCTGGTTGATTACCTGCGCACCACCGGCGCTAAAGGCTACGTGCTGGGTATCTCTGGCGGCCAAGACTCCACCTTGGCGGGAAAGCTTGCGCAGCTGGCGGTGGAGCGCGTCGACGGCGCGGAGTTTTGGGCCGTGCGCCTACCCCACGGCGTGCAGGCCGATGAGGACGACGCCCAGATTGCTTTGGATTTCATCCAGCCCGATCACCGCCCCGCCGTCGATATCAAGCCGGCCACCCTGGCCCTCGACGAGCAGGTGGCGGATGCGCTGCAGCTTGCCGACGTCACCGATTTCAACCGCGGCAATACCAAAGCGCGCCTGCGCATGACCGCCCAATACGCCATCGCAGGCGAGGTCGGCGCGCTAGTCATCGGCACCGACCATGCGGCGGAAAACGTCACCGCTTTCTTTACCAAGTGGGGCGATGGCGCGGCAGATCTCCTCCCTTTGGCCGGCCTCAATAAGCGCCAAGGCGCCGCCCTCCTAAAGCACCTCGGTGCCCCGCGCTCTACCTGGGAAAAGGTTCCCACCGCGGACTTGGAGGACGATAAGCCTCAGCTTCCTGACGAAGAGGCCCTCGGCGTCACCTACGCCCACATCGATGACTACCTAGAGGGCAAGGCGGTTCCCGACGCCGCCCGCGAACGCATCGAAACCTTATGGCACCGCGGTGCCCATAAGCGCATCATGCCGCAGGGGCCGAACCTTTAGCCCAGCGCCTCCAAGGTTGCGGCCGCCGCGCGCTCCAGCGGCCGGTTATAGCTAGCGCCGTGCGTAAGCGCATGCACCGCCAGCGGGTGCAGCTGGTGCATGGGAATCCACTTCTCTATGTCCTTCGGCGCACCATAACCCTGGAAGATTTCCTCGAGGTACGGTGCCCCGAAAAGCGCCAACATCCCCAAATCCGTATGCGGGTGCCCACCATGGGCGGCGGGGTCAATCATGATGCCGCCGTCGGACCCAAAAAGCAGGTTGCCCGCCCATAGATCGCCGTGGATGCGCGCCGGCGCCACATCCCAACTGCGCGCGGCGATGGCGTCGCAGGCACGCCTTACCAAGTCCAATTGCGCCGCACTTATCCCCGCCAGTTCCGCGAAGGGCAATACGCGCTGGTTAACGTAGAACTCGCCCCAATTATCCGTCCGGATGCAGTCTTGCTCGATGCTGCCGATGAAGTTTTTGCCTTCCCACCCGGTAGGAGGCGCGCCAAACGCTTCGGCTCCCGCACGGTGCATGCGCGCCAACTCCGCACCAAACTTCCTCGCCGCCTCCGGCGTGGGCATGACCTCGTCCACGCGCTCGGTAACGATTTCTAGCCCGTCAGCGCTTACGACGTTGACCACCGCGTCGGTGGCGTCCCCGAGCCACCGCAATCCGGCCGCCTCGGCACCTGCTTGATCCGTGTCGCGTACTCGCTTTGAAAAAGTCTGCATGCCACCCAGCCTAATCAGGCAAGGACATTTTTAAAGCTCCGGGTTATCGCGCGTGGGCAGCGCCATCATAAAGAGCAAGGCAATTCCACCGAGCACGGGAATGAACCCAATCAGGCATAACAGGCCCGTCCGCCCGGAATCATGCAAGCGCCGGCACATCAAGGAAACGACTGGAATCACAAGTACCGCGTCTGCAATAGATTCAATATCCACGCCAAAGTGCCGGTCGATAATGCCAATTGACACAGAAATCAACACGAGGAAGCCAAAGACCCACCAAAACTCACTCATGGACGCCCGGCCACGAAAGTTGAAGTACTTTACAAAGAACCTGCCCACTGCTTGCACAGGCGACGCCCCATAGAGCGCTTCGCGTGTAAAGAACCCTGTGGAATCACGATTCATTCTGCGCGCGAGCCCCTTTGATATTGACTGCATATACTCGGCTGCGCACCATGCTACCCACTTCCTATAAAGGAGGAGCAATGTACTCGGACGCCATCATCATCGGCGGCGGCTTTGCCGGCACCGCAGCCGCCATCACCTTGGCCCGCGCTAACCGAAATATTCAATTAATCGATTCCGGGGCTCCCCGCAATCGTTTCAGTGACCATGCCCACGGCATCCTTGGCCTCGATGGCGCGGCTCCCGCCGAGCTGCTTCAGCGCGGTCACGCGGAGGTCAAGAAATTCGGCGGAACCATTACCCAGGGCTCGGTGGAGAAACTCACCCGCACTTCCGAGTGCGAGCCTTGGCAGGCAAAACTTGCCAGCGGCGAGGTTCTCGAGTCCCGCCACGTTCTCATCGCGACGGGGCTCACGGACAAGCTCCCTGCAGTTCCCGGGCTCCGCGATTTGTGGGCCACCAGGGTCTTTCACTGCCCGTACTGCCATGGCTACGAAGCCACCGGGAAGAAGGTTGCGCTCATCGGCGGCGCGAATCCGCCTTTTACCATCCGCATTAGCAAGCTGCTGTCCACGTGGACGGACACGCTGACCTTCTATCCCAACGGCCTTGAGCTCACCGATCTCGATCGCACTCAACTCGCCGGATTAGGCGTAAAAGTAGTCGATGCAGAGGTGACACAGGTCCGGCCAGAGGAGACATCGTCAACCGGCGTAGTAGTGCAAAGCTCTGCTGGAGAAGACACCTATGAAGCATGCTTTACTGGGCCCGATTTTCTGCCCAATGACGCACTGCTGCGGGATGCCGGCTGCGAATCAGCCAATGGGTGGGTCAGCGTAGAGCATGGTCAGACTTCGGTATCGCGCCTGTGGGCGGCCGGCAATGTGGTCAGCTCGCCGGACCAAGTCTCGCAAGCGATGGGCAGCGGCGCGGCCGTGGGCATCGCCATCGATCAGCGCATGCTCGATGAGGATCTAGCGGAGCTCTAGCCCTCCGCAACAAGAAAAAGGAGAGGAACTAATGTTCCTCTCCTTTATATTGTGGAGCTAACGGGATTCGAACCCGTGACCCCCACACTGCCAGTGTGGTGCGCTACCAGCTGCGCCATAGCCCCTCAAACGAGGTGCAACCCTGTGGGCTGCAACTCGCTTAAATATACATGGAGGGTATTTAACTCTCCAAATCGCCTGCTACTGGGTGACGAGTTCTACCCAGTCACCAATGCTCTTGCCGTCCTTTTCCTGCTCCTCAGATGGAACGTCCTTGCCGTCCTTGATAATGCGCGGCGAGGAGACAGAGCCGGTCTCTTTTTCCAACTTGTCGTAGTTGGTCTTCGCCACCTTATTGCCCTGCTTGATATCCACATCCTTAATGGAATCAACGACATCATCGTCCGCACCAAACTCCTTGGCGGCGTCAGCGATGTCCTTAATGTCCCACGAAGTAGCTACCTTTTGCTGGTTCTGCAGCATGTAGTCGCGCAGGTTCCAATAGGTTTTGATATCACCGGACTTGGCCAGCTCGGACATTGCGGCTGCTGCCTTAGTGGAGTAGCCCGCCTGGTTCTCAATATCCTTGCCATCCAAGAAGTTGAGGGTACGCACGTGGACGATCAGCTTGCCGTCTTCGATGGCCTTCTGCATGTCACCGTCGGTTGCCTCAGCCAGTTCGGCACAGTGCGGGCAGGCGAAGTCTTCATAGAGATCCACCTCAGGGGTGCCCTTCTTAGCGCTCTCAGACTTGAGGGTGATAGCGCCGTCGTTGTACTCCATGGACATATTCACGTCCTTGGCTTCAAGGGCATCGACGGAATCCGTGGACGACTGCTTGCCATTCCACACGATGTAGCCAATAACAACGGCAATGATGACGAGGAGTACGCCGACTCCCCAGATAAAACCGTTGCCACCCTTGGCGTTAGGGTCAGTTACTTTGCTCATTTGAACCTTGCCTTTAAAAATCTTCGGACCAATTCAGCCTACCTTGCCCACCGTTTAAGGGTGAAGGGCAAGCTTGGTGAAGGGGCGCTTGATGGTCCATAGGGTCAGGAATAGATATGCGGCGTCGCGCAACAGCGTCTTCGCATAGTCCATCCCTCGGTCGGGATTTTGGGCGTCGTAGCCAAAGCAGCCACAGTCAATATCTAGTCCGCGGGCCCATGCCTGTGCGATGCCCACCATGAAGAGCAGCAACACGCAGGTAGCCACGATGGAGGACTGGCGCAGGAATAGCCCGAGCAGCAACAACACGCCGCCGATGATTTCGAGCGGACCGATGACAATGGCGAGGTAGCCAGCCCAATCGGGAGTAAAGATGTCATAGCCCTTGATGGCCTGGGTCATGTCTAAAGTTTTGCCGAGCTTGTGCACGCCGGCGTCAATCCACACCCAGGCCATATAGAAGCGGGCGATGAAGCTGATGACATCGAGGACCAGCTTCCCATTAATCTTGTTACTCACGAGGTTAAGTGTAGCGTTAAACCCCTAATACATGGGAAACAACTGCCTGTGCTTCTGCTTGCACCTGCTTGAGATGTTCCTCACCCAAGAAAGATTCGGCATAGATTTTGTACTTATCTTCAGTGCCGGAAGGACGAGCGGCGAACCAGGCATTTTCCGTCGCTACCTTCAGGCCGCCAATAGCCGCACCGTTGCCGGGCGCCTCCGTCAGCTTGGCTACGATTTCCTCGCCCGCCAGTTCCGTGGCGGAAACTTTTTCAGGAGACAGCTTCTTAAGAATGGCCTTCTGCTCGCGGTTCGCGGGGGCGTCGGTGCGAGCATAGGCTGGGGTGCCAAATTTCTCCGCCAGTTCTGCGTAGCGCTGGGACGGAGTCTTGCCGGTGACGGCGGTAATCTCCGCGGCGAGCAGGTCCATAATGATGCCGTCCTTATCGGTGGACCACACGGAGCCATCGAAGCGCAGGAAAGACGCCCCGGCGGATTCCTCACCACCGAAACCAATGGCGCCTTCGACCAATCCCGGCACAAACCACTTGAAGCCGACGGGAACTTCCACCAATTCGCGACCCAAGCTTTCCACCACGCGGTCAATCATGGTGGAGGACACCAGGGTCTTTCCCACACCGGCATTTCCCCACTGCGGGCGGTGACTAAAGAGGTACTCGATAGCCACGGCAAGGTAGTGATTGGGGTTCATCAGGCCGGCATCGGGAGTGACAATGCCATGGCGGTCCGCATCGGCGTCGTTGCCGGTGGCAAGGTCGAACTTAGAGCGGGCGTCGATAAGCGAGGCCATAGCATCCGGCGAGGAACAATCCATGCGGATCTTGCCGTCCGTATCCAAGGTCATAAAGCGGAAAGTGGAATCCACCTCTGGATTCACCACGGTCATGTTGAGCTCGTAGTGGTCAGCGATGGCCTGCCAATAATCCACGGAGGCGCCACCCATGGGATCAGCGCCGATGCGCAGGCCGGAATCTTTAATGGCCTGCATATCCACCACATTCTTAAGGTCAGCCACGTAGTTGTGCACGTAGTCGTGCTTCACGCAGCGCTCGTCCAGCACGCCCGCGACAGATGTCCGCTTCACGCCTTCCAGCCCGGCGCGCAGGTACTCGTTCGCGCGGCCAGCAATCCAATCGGTGGCCTGAGCATCGGCCGGTCCACCGGTAGGCGGGTTGTATTTGAAGCCGCCATCGCGGGGAGGATTATGGGACGGGGTAATCACAATGCCATCGGTGCCAGGGTGGGTCAGGATGGCATGGGAGACCGCCGGGGTCGGCGTGTAGCGGCCGCGCTCATCGACGCGAACCTCCACCCCATTGGCCAGCAGCACCTCAAGGGCGGAGACCATGGCAGGTTCGGACAGCGCGTGGGTATCTCGGCCGATGAAAATCGCCCCAGCAATGCCTTGTTCCGCGCGGTAATCCACAATGGCTTGGGTAATCGCTAGGATATGAGCCTCATTAAAGGCTCGATCCAGCGCGGAGCCGCGGTGGCCTGAGGTACCGAAGGACACCTGCTGATCCGGGTTATCGGCGTCCGGGGTGCGGGTGTAGTAGGCGGTGACCAATTCTGCGATATCAATAAGATCCGTGGGCTGTGCCAGCGTGCCGGCGCGCTCGTGGGCCATGGCGTGCTCCTTAGAAGTGGGGACGACGTATATATCCAGCTTGCCTGCTCTCCCGTGGTTGCGCAGGACGAATATTCCCCCGGCTGGGGGTATGGGCAAATTTACTCCATTTCTATAGTTCGCTAGATTTACAGAATGGACTCGCTTAATTCCATCCTCTCCGCCATCAGCACTGTGGTGTGGGGACCGTTCATCCTCATTCCCCTCCTGTTGGGCACCGGCCTGTGGCTGACCATTCGTTTGGGAGGACTCCAATTCCGAGCGCTGGGCCGCGCGATGCGTCACATCTTTGCCACAGACTCTGACGATGAGTCCACCGAGGGTGATATTTCCAATTATCAGGCGCTGACCACCGCCCTTGCCGCGACCGTAGGCGTGGGAAATATCGTAGGTGTGGCCACTGCACTGTCCATCGGCGGCCCTGGCGCACTGGTATGGATCTGGATTACTGGCCTCGTAGGCATGGCTTCCAAGTACACCGAGGCCTACCTGGGCGTGCGTTTTCGCACCACGGATTCCAAGGGCGAGATGTCCGGTGGGCCGCAGCAGTACCTGAAGCGTGGCATCCCCGGACCACTCGGATCGGTACTAGCCGTATTCTTTGCCATCTTTGCAATTTGCGCGTCCTTTGGCATCGGCAACCTCGCCCAAGCCAATGCTGTGGCCACCAATATGGAATCGACGTTCGGCATCGCCCCGGCGGCCACCGGCGCGATCCTCTTCGTCCTGGTGGGCTCCGTGCTCCTTGGTGGAATCCAGGCCATTGGGCGCATTACCGCCGCCTTCGTCCCGTTGATGATCATCGTCTACGTCCTGGGCGGACTCTATGTGATCTTCTCGCACGCCACGGAGATCCCCGCAGCCTTCGCCATGATCTTCAGCGATGCCTTCACCGGCACCGCCGCAGGTGGCGGGTTCGTGGGCTCCACCATCATGATGGCCATTCAATACGGTGTGGCCCGCGGCATTTTCTCCAATGAGTCCGGCATGGGCTCCGCCGCCATCGCCGCCGCGGCCGCCAAAACCCCGCACCCAGCGCGCCAGGGGTTGGTATCGATGACCCAGACCTTCATCGATACCATCATCGTGGTCACCATCACCGGCTTGGTCATTGTTGTAGGCGGCACCTGGGATATGGGACGCGACGAGGCCGGAATCATGACGGCCGAGGCCTTCTCCCGCGTACTGCCGGGAGATTGGGGCGGCACCATCGTTTCACTCTCCATTATTTTCTTTGCCTTTTCCACCATCATGGCTTGGGCGTATTACGGCGAGCGTTCCCTGGAATCCCTGTGCGGGCGCAAAGCTTCCATCCCCTACCGCATGTTCTTTGCCTGTCTCCTTTTTGTCGGCTCCGTCTCGGAACTCGAGCTCGCTTGGACCTTCTCCGATCTGGCTAACGGTCTCATCGCCATCCCGAACCTCATTGGCTTGCTCCTCCTCTCCGGCCTTGTGGCCCGCGAAACCAAGGCCTACCTAGCCTTCGACCCCAAGCTCAACAAGCCAGTGGATGAGGTGCGCGTGTTCGTAGAGTCCCAAGGGATGAACTGGAAGTAACATAGGCCGCATGCCTCAATTCCTCGTCGTGGGTGCTGGCGCTGCGCTCGGCGCGGTGGCCAGGTACCTCCTCTCCGCCGCGCTCGGCGGCGGTATGCTCCCGCTGCTCCTTATCAATGTCCTCGGCAGTGCCCTAATGGGATATTTCCGCCCCAGCCCATTTTGGGGCACCGGCGTGCTCGGCGGTTTCACTAGCTTTGCCACCTTCGCTTTCCTGACTTCCGAGGCCCATTGGACCATCGCTTTAGCCTATGCCCTAGCCACCATTGGCGGCTGCGTGGGCGGCTACCTGGCAGGTGACAAGCTGCGATGAATCTTCTGTGCGTCCTTCTCGGCGGCTTCATCGGCGGTAGCCTGCGCTATGGCTTTACCCGGCTTGTGCCCGCCCCCTACTGCACCTTCGTGGCGAATATTTTGGGCTCCCTAGCCCTTGGCCTGGCCTATGGTTTCGCCCAGCTTGCCGACGCCCCCCTTATCCACCCCTTCCTCGCCCTCGGCCTAGCCGGCGGCCTGTCCACCTGGTCCACATTGGCGAAAGAACTGGGAGAAATGATCAAACGCAAGCAGTGGTGGCGGCTTAGCAAATATCTCTTCTGGACCATCGGCCTCGGCATCGTTTTAGCCTGGCGCGGCACCATCTGGGCGGCACGCATTTATCACGGGTTTTAAGGGTAAACTCCCAGCTAACTGGCAGTTACTTTTGGCTTGCTCAAGCTTAATATTTTCCGCGTGAGTTTCCTTTTGAATCTGCCTTTGGCGGATCCCATCAATGGAGTGATCTTCTACGCCATCCTCGCGATTGCGGGCATTATCATTCTCCTCCAACGCAAGGTATGGCCGCTGGTCATCGCGGCCCTGCTGTGCGTCATCGCTTGGTACTTTCTCCGGCACTGGCAAGTGCCGTGGTACATCTTCCTCGCAGCTTTCATCCCCGTAGCGGCAGTGGTGCGCAAACCCAAGATTGTCACGGTCACCGCCGGAATCTTTTCCCTTTTGGCTATGGTCGGCATCGTCAACATGGAGTACCAAACCTATCCAGATATTGCGTCCCTTGACCCGCGCCCTGTGGCAAAGGAAATGAACTACGAAGAGTTTTCCCACACCAAATCTGGTGCAGCCATCGTCCATGTCGATCTTCCCGGCACCACCTCCCATTTCTCCGCCCGCCAAGCTACGGCATATATCCCGCCTGCATACTGGACGGACCACACCCTGCCCGTCATCGTCCTCCTGCACGGCAACCCGGGCGGCCCGGAGCAGTGGTTCGGTTCAGGAGAGGCTGCCGAAACCGCGGACCAATTCCAGGCGGCGAATGGAGGCCGCAGCCCCATCGTCGTTGCCGTAGACGCCACCGGCTCTGAAACCGCCAATCCCATTTGCGCCGATAGCTCCCAGGCCAGGGTAATGACCTACCTCAGCCAGGACGTACCACAAGCCATTAAGCAAAAATTCAAAGTCAACCCGGATCAGCGCACTTGGACCGTGGGCGGATTAAGCTACGGCGGCACCTGCTCCCTGCAGATCGCTACCAACCGCCCTGAAGCCTATGGTTCCATCATCGACATTTCCGGCGAAGCCGAGCCCACCATTGGCAACCACGCGGCAACAGTGAAGAAATTCTTCGCTGGCGACGAGTCCGCCTTCAATGACCAGGATCCCTCCCACTTGCTCGCCCACAAGCGCTACTCCGCCCAGGCCATCTTCATCGCTGGCGATAAGGACACAGCTTCCGTCAACGCCCTGCGCTCGCTTTCCGACGCCGCCCGCAACGCTGGCATGAAAACATACTTCGGCACCCGCCCCGGCGGCCACTCCTTTCAGGTGTGGCGCCCAGCTCTGCGCGAATCTTTCGCTTGGGCCGCCCGTCGCGGTGGCATGACAGCGATTAAGGATCCCTTCGACGGAATTGGAGCCAACGATGTCCGTTCTTAAAACCATCCTGACCAGGTTTCCTGTTTCCCTGTCCATCTTAGTCATCATGTGGGCGCTCCACCTAGTGGACTTCCCCACCTCCCACTGGCTGGCGCTGACTACCGCGCACCCCGGCGGCGCCATTATCTTGTCAGCGCTCATCGTGCTATGGCTCGTACCCGCAGAATGGCGCTTGGGGTCCTTGCGTACATTGGCGGTAGGAGTTGTCTCCCAGCTCATCAGCGTCCCACTGTCCATCGTCCTTGCCCGCGGCATTGAGACCGTAGGCCTAAATCGATGGGGAAATGACTTATTGAGCGATACCTTCCTCACCCCTATCGGCTTCATCGCCGGTGCCGCCGGTTTTGCCTCCGCTTTACTCCCCCGCTTATGGCGCCGCCGTCTGCGCGTTTCGCTTATCGTGCTTACCACCACTTTTGTGTTCTATTCCGGCACCATGTCAGACGTTCTCGGCATCGTCGCCGCCACTCTTTCTATTACGGCTGGCCAATTACTCTTTAAGCCCGAATCCGCACCACCTTCCATCAGGGAGCATCGCGTGCTCCTCGCCGTCGGTGTCGCCTGCGTAGCCATTGGCCCCGCCTTCGTGGCACTCGACCCCATGGCCGAAGGTCCTTTCTCCCAAATCACACAGCTCCTGTGGGCGCCACACCTTTCTGCTCTGGAGGCGACCCAAGTCTGCACAGATTCGCTAACTTCTACCAGCTGCACCGCAGCAGTCGATCTTGCCCGTGCCCAAGGCATCGGCGCCTTGGTAGCCAATATCATGCCGTTCATCATCCAGCTGGTGGTGTGCTTTGGTCTCATGCGCGGCCGCGTGCTCGCGTGGTGGATGGCGGTTATCACTCAAATACTGGCCATCGCCTTGCTGACCTACCAGCTTTGGGACGATTCCCGCCTGAGCTACCTTCTGCCCAACCTCGTGCTCGTCATCCTGCCCTGGCTCTTGGCACTGTTCATGCTGCTTATCAATCGTTCGCTCTTCCGGATCCGGGAAAACCCCACGTTTTTCACCCGCACTATTGCCTTCGCTATACTTGCCGCCGCTCTCGGTGCGGGCTTGTGGATCCTTACCGCCTCGTTGCACAACACCGTTCCCCCAGCGAATCTTGCCGACATCCTCGCAGAAACCCCATTGCGTTTCGTTCCGGCCGTCGTTGCGTTTATCCTCCCCCACCACGTCGCGCCGGCAACGATGTTTTCCTGGTTCATCTACCTATGGGTTGGAAACGCCTTCTGGATGCTTCTGGCAGTCCGGCTCTACCTCGGCTTTTCTCGCCCTGTTAACCCTGCACTAGAGTCCGACCGCGGCACCGCGCGGCGCTTACTCGAAGCCGGTACCGGTGATCATCTTTCCTTTATGACGCTGTGGAAATCCAACCGGTACTTCTTCCACGGCGACTCCTATGTGGCGTATCGAGTCTCCAATGGCATCGCCCTCACGCTGGGCGCCCCCGTCGGCCGCGATATCAGCGCTGAGTTCGAGCGCTTTGCTACCGAACAAGGCTGGGCCGTGGCGTGGTATTCCGTCAACGCGCAGTTCGCCGATGCTCACCCGCAGTTCAAACGCCTTCAAGTTGCAGAAGAAGCAGTCCTCAACTGCGAGTCCGTGGAATTCAAAGGAAAGAAATTCCAAAATGTGCGCACTGCACGAAATAAAGCCGAGAAAGAAGGGATTAGCACTCGGTGGACCACCTGGGAGGAGCTAGATATTACCTCTATCGCCCGCATTAGCGCACTAAGCGAGGACTGGGTCTCCGACAAGGCCCTGCCCGAGATGGGCTTCACCCTCGGCGGCTTAGAAGAAATGATGGTGAACGGCACCCGGGTTTTGCTCGCTGAGTCCGCCGATGGCACTTTGCATGGTGTGACCAGTTGGATGCCGGTATACGAAGATGGTGCTATTGCCGGCTACGTTCTCGACGTCATGCGCCGCAACGAGCACGGCTTTAAGGGAGTAATTGAGCTCCTCATCTCAGAGGCTATGCTCATTGCCCAGTCCGAAGGCCTTGCCTGGATCTCCTTGTCCGGTGCGCCTTTGGCCGGACAGCCAGACGATCCTAGCTGGCTCGACGTCGCCCTCAATCGCATTGGAGAAGAAGTCGAACCGCTCTACGGCTTCCGCACCCTCGCGGCCAGCAAGCGCAAATTTCAGCCCGAAGAGCACCCGTGGTACCTGTGCTATCACGATGAATTGAAGCTTCCTGCCATCGCGCTGGCCACCATGCACGCCTACCTGCCCGAGATGAAGACCAAGGATGCAATATCGGCGTTCAAAGCGTGGATGGCCGCATAAAAAGCAATAAGGCCTTCCCTCGTCGTGTGATGAGGGGAGGCCTTAGACTATGCAGCTAGTCAGCGATTGCTTCTAATGGCGGCGTCTTCGCCGCGCGGTGCGACGGCCATACTGCCGCGATAATGCCGACGATGGCGGAGCCCACAAGCATAATGAGCACCATCGCCCACGGAATCTGCGCAGAGTCCAACCCCTCATCGCCGAGGATCTCAATGAAGGACCAGCCCAAGCCGAGACCAATGAGGATGCCCATCACCGCGCCAAAGAGCGCGATCTGCACGGACTCCAGGGTAATCATCGTGCGGATCTGGCGGCGTTGCGTACCCACGGCACGCAACATGCCGATCTCCTGGCGGCGCTCAATAACACCCAGGGTCAAGGTATTGACAATTCCCAGCACGGCAATAATCACCGCAAGGGCAAGCAGGCCATACAGGATGGAAAGCATCTGGTCGATAAAGCCAGCCGCCTGGCCGGCATACTCCTCACCAGAATTAACCTGAACCACGACCAAATCCTTGACCGCATCCTCCAGATTATGGCGCAGTTCTTCCTTGTCATAGCCTTCTTGGCCCAAGACGCCCACCATTTGGACGGTAAAGGACCTCTCCGGCGCAACCTTCTCAGCCACATCCTGCGAGAGCACCATGTTCTGCACTACATCGGTGGGCTTAAAGGTACCGACCAGCTTCGCCTCGGCCTTCTTGTCCTTTTCCGCAGAAGTAACCTTGTAGGTCTCTCCTACCTTCCAGCCGTGTTCCTTGGCAAAGTCCTCGGTAGCAATGAAGCCCTTCTCCAAGTTGGCATCACCCTCGACCATATCGAGCGCAATCATCGACGACGGATCTCCATCCGCAGTCATCGTTTGCTGGAATTGTGGACCATAATCCATCGATGCCTGACCATCGACGGCCACCGGAGCCATACCGACGGTAATCACCTTATCGACGCCCTCGGCCTCCGCCGCGCGTTTACCCGTGTCCTTCGGCGTCGGGAACTCACCAGAGCTAGGACCGGAAAGCAGGTAATCAGAGGTGATGTTTTGCTCCACGGTATCGGCCACGGAGGACTTCATAGTTGCGCCCAGCATGCCAATAGCGGTCACTAGGGCCACACCCAAAGTCAGCGCGAAGGCAGTGGCGGCGGTGCGGCGCGGATTGCGACGAGAGTTGGTAGCCGCCAACGAACCGATGGCGCCGAACGGCTTACCGATTGCCTTGCCCACCGTCGGCACCAAAGGCAGCGACAAAGCAGGGCCGACTAGGAAGAATCCCACGATGACACCGAATGCGCCGACGCCGACGAGGATGGCGCGGACGTTCGTCTCGCCGTCGGAAAGCACGCCTGCCAACGCCGCAACAATACCCACCAGCAAGATAATGGCACCGAAAATCGTGCGTACCTTCAGGGAAGTTCCGGAAGCAGATTCGGTAGTGCGCATTGCCTCAACCGGCTGCACGCGGCCCGCGCGCCGTGCCGGCGCCCACGCAGATACAACCGTCACGATAGTGCCCAAAATGATTGGAACTACGATTGCCGAAACGCTCAGGCCCAAGCCGCCATCGAGAGGCATTCCCTGCGCGCTCATGACTGCCTTAATGATTGCGACCAACCCCATACCAGCAACTACGCCAACTATGGACCCCAGAACACCAACGATGGCGGACTCCACCACCACCGAGTTTGTGATCTGGCGACGGGAAGCACCCAGCGCACGCAAGAGAGCAAACTCCTTGGTGCGCTGTGCGACAATCATCGAGAAAGTATTTGCAATGATGAAGGTGCCCACCAGCAGCGCAATTAGGCCGAACGCGATGAGGAAGTAATTGATGAACTTCAAAGCAGAAGACATCATCTCCGAGGTCTCCTCAGCCAGGCGCTCACCCGACTCCGCTTCGACTTCATACTTCTCATTCAGGTGGTCCACCAAGGCATTCGCATCCACTCCATCGGCTGCAGAAACCTTGAGCTGGCTCGGCTCACCGTAGCGCTCCAGGTAATCCTTTTCAGCCATGCTCAGCACGATGCTCTCGCCCTGGTCGACCGCGGGCTCCGAGATGCCAGAAACCGTCACCGTATCCTGCTCATCAGGGTGAACCACAGTCAGCTTCTGGCCCACGGAAATGTCGTATTTGTCGGCCGCGGAAGAGTTGACGAGGACCTCGTTCTTACCGCTAGGCTCCTCGCCCTCCTTCAGCTCATCGGCGCCACCAACGACCTTGTCTTCTGGGTAGAACGGGACAACGCTGGCCGTGCCGCCCTGGGTTTGATAGGCCTCCGAGTTCTCATCGGCCGCGACAACGGTCTCCGTATCCGCGATATTGATGTTCTTGACATCCTTATCGTCGGCCAACTTTTGGCGCAACTTGTCATCCAGTTTCGCGCCATTGTCGTCCTTTTGGCTCACCACTGCATCCACGCCGCGGAACTGATTATCCACGGCGGAGTCAAACGTAGACTTCAGCGAATTGGTAAACATAAACGAGCCGGCAATAAACGCGGTGCCCAAAACCACCGCAAGAATCGTCAGCCCAAGGCGCAACTTATGCGCCACAATATTACGCAGAGATACTCTGCGCATTGCGTTTCCGCGTGCCATTTAGCCCTCAATCTCCGCCATTACCTGGTGAATGGCCTCCATCGTCGGATTGTGCAACTCATTCACAAGCTTGCCGTCAGCAAGGAAAACCACCCGGTCCGCATACGAGGCGGCCTTGGCATCGTGCGTCACGATGACCACTGTTTGGCTGTCCTTATCCACCGCGGTTCGCAAAATGTCGAGCACCTCGGCCGAAGAATTCGAATCCAGGTTGCCCGTTGGCTCATCGCCGAAGATGATTTCCGGCCGAGAAACCAATGCACGAGCACAGGCCACGCGCTGCTGCTGTCCGCCAGACAATTCAGCTGGGCGATGTTCTAGGCGCTCCGCTAGGCCAAGGCGGCTAGTGACCTCCTCAAACCACTGCTTATCGACATCCTTACCCGCAATATCCGTAGGCAGCGTAATGTTTTCCGCCGCAGTCAGCGTGGGCACAAGGTTAAAGGACTGGAAAATAAAGCCCAGCCGGTCACGACGCAGCGACGTAATGTCTTTATCATTGAGCGCAGAAATATCGGTATCACCGATAAATGCTGATCCGGAGGTCGCTGAATCGAGACCAGCCATGGTGTGCATCAGCGTCGACTTACCGGAGCCGGATGGGCCCATGATCGCAGTGAATTCGTTCTTACCGAATTCAATGGATACATGATCAAGAGCGACGACAGCTGTGTCATCGCTTCCGTATTGCTTAAACAAGTCAACGGCGCGAGCCGCAGCATCAGTCATGAGACAAGTTCTCCTTGTAAATGGGAAATTACCTATTTAAGTCTAGCGACCGTGGTCTCCGGCCGACATCATCCCTGAGGAGGAAAACGGCATGCGAGAAGCCGGCACGACCATTCTCCTGGTCACACACCGCAGGCTCCGGTCTACTCCCTAGCCCTCCCTTCTCTGTGTTCTTTGTTGTTGTAGTGCGAGGTATTGGGCCCAGGTGTGGTTCCAGTGTGTGTGGTGTGTGGCTAGTGGTCCGGTGGGGTGGTCTAGTTGGTAGGTGCCGTCGTGGTGTAGCCAGGCGATGGTGCCGGTCATGGGGTCGAGGATGTAGTGGATTCTGCGGTCGGTTTTGATGTTGTGGTGGTGTTGGCAGAGGTTTATTAGATTGTCTGGGCTGGTTGGCCGTATTCGATGCGGTGGTCGAGTTGGCACCTAGTGGCGGGGACGGTGCAGCCAGGCCAGCGACAGGTGGCGTCTCTGCCTTGGGTGTATGCGCGGATGTCGATGCTGGGGGTGTAGGAGTCTACCTCGTCGGATTTAAGTCGGCGGATGAAAGTGTTGTCTGTAGGGGCATGGTCGAGGTTTATCCATCCGGCACCAGGGTGAAAGACCAGGTTGGTATCGGGGTTGGTGGTGAATGTGTTGATGGCAACACTGGTGTGGGTGTCTTCGAGGATCAGGTCAATGAGGCCTTGTGCGGCGGTGGTTGCGGCCTGATTGGTGTAGGCGTCGATGTGGCGGGCGATGATGGTGGCGGTGGCGCTATCGCAGGTAAGCGATAGTGTGGTGGTGTTATCCGGGTTGTAGTTGATGCGCAGTCGTGGGTGGGGTTGTTCTTCTTTGTCTTCGGGGCGCAGGTGGGTGTCGATGAAGGTGCGGATAAATCGGCGCAGATCAGCATCGGTGGGGACTGTTTGGTTGGGTGTGGTGGGGGTGAGGAAGTCTGCAAGTGCGGCGTCGATGGCTTCCAGATGCTCGGGGTTGTCTTCAAGCCTGTTGAGTTCGCGGTCGATGATGCGCAGCTTGTTAAGGTCTAGGATCCAGTGGTGGCCTTGTACTTCGGTGACTAGGGGCAGTTGGCGCATGCGGAAGTGTGCACGCAGAAAGCCTAGGAGTTTGGAGTAGGAAATGCCCAGGTCTTTGGCAAGGCTGGTGAGGCTTAAGTCGACGTCGTCGTCTAGTTGGGGGAGGATGGCGCGGTAGAGGAACCAGGTGGTTTTGCGTGTGTAGGTGCCGGCTTTGCCGATGTGGTTGCCGGGTGCGTTGGTGGTGTAGAACGCTTCAGGAACGTCTTGGTCGGCATCTGTGTCGTGTGCGTTTGCGGGGTGGTCACCTATGAGGAGGGTGTCTGGGTAGTCGAGGGTGGTATCTGGTTCGGGTGGGGTGAGTGTGGCAGTCATGGACGAGGCACTCCAGCAGAGAAGAACAGGGTTCGTATGTGTTTTCTAACGAGTGCCTTTATAATATCCCGGGTGGTGGACATGTACCTTGTGTGGGGGTGTTTATGTTCGAATAGGCTCCCCTAAAACCGCAGGGATCCCCAGAGTCGCACCACAACCAGCACCGGGGGTAAAAGCAAAGGTTTAGGGTTCGTCGCCTACTACACCCCGGCGGCACGCGGCTCGCTACGTGTTCCGTCGCGTGATGCTTGCTCCCGCAAAACGTGGAAAAAGGGAAGAGTACGGTGGGTGTTCCGTCCTCTTCCCTTCTTTTGGGTTATTGAATTATGTGTTTGTTGTTTGGTGTCGGCGGTGACTTACTCTCCCACAACCTCCCGGTTGCAGTACCATCAGCGTGTGCAGGCTTAGCTTCCGGGTTCGGAATGGGACCG